>NZ_CP028489.1 GCF_003048255.1 Yersinia massiliensis | reverse complement strand
GTTTGTTCCCCTTATCTGAGTCAATTAGGTCAACAACACTTTCAGTAGCATCACCCTCACTCAGTGCATCTTCCATAAATGCACCAACTTTAACCGCCTCTTCAGGGTCAAAATCAGCTTGAAATCCTGGCGTATAAGCATCATTTAACTTTTCATTTAATACAGAGGATGAATCCGTTTCATTATTAAAAACCACAACATCTGGATAGTTTGTTTTTTGGCTCATAACGATTACTCCTTACCTTTGGTATAGTTAGGCTTTCCTTTTGCATCAGGGTAGGACTGATTACATTCGGGATAACCACTGCATGACCACCAAAACCCTTTTTTTCCGGTTCTGTGAACAAGCCCTTTTCCGCAAGATTTGCATTTATGAATGGTCGATATTTTGGCTACCTGTTTAGCACCAGAAACTTTAGCTACGCCATTACCTGCTTTTTCTACTTGGTCAGTAATAAACTTGATTTGTTTTTCTAGAAAATCATCTATTCCCGATGGTTCTTTTTGTATATCAATAAATACACGCTCATTTAATGCTGTTAAAACTGCGCTTTTCATCACTTCAGGATAAATATCTATGATACTTCTGCCTAAAGTAGTGCTAATTAATTGCTTACCTTTTAACTCCAAATAACCTTTATTTTTCAACTCTTCAATAATAAATGGCCTTGTGGCAACAGTACCAATACCATCACCATCTCTCAGTAATTTTTTTAATTCTGAATCAGGAACATATTTATGAATATTTTCCATTGCAGCAATCAAAGAACCATCATTAAATCTAGGTGGTGCTTTAGTTTTTGAATCTACTAATGAAGATTTTAAGCAAGTGACAGTATCTCCTTTTTTCATTACCACAAAAGTTTGCACTGCATTTTTTTCATCGTCCTCTTCACTTTCTGTATAAATACTCTTCCATCCGGCGTGTGTAACTGTATTACCCTCAGCTTTAAAAGTTTCAGTATCAATATCAATTGATACTGTTGTTTTAAGAAATTCATGTACAGGATAAAACTGAGCCAAATACGACCTGACTATTAAATTGTATATGTTCTTCTCTTTTACATTTAATCTATCCGCAGAACCCATATGCATAGTTGGAATAATTGCATGATGAGCACTCACTTCATTATCATTCCATATCCTTGATTTTATTTTAATATCAACAGCATCAACTAAATCAGCCATATCTGGATTAACATGCTTAATTGCAGATAGGACAGCATGAGCATCCGCAAATTGTGTTTCAGGCAAAAATTTACAATCTGAACGGGGATAGCTAGTTAGTTTATGAGTTTCATATAATGATTGACATATTTCCAAAACATCAGCAGAGCTATAACCAAATTTATTTGAAGCAACTACAGTAAGACTTGATAAAGAAAATCCAAAAGGGTGGAGTTTTTTCTGTGGAGTCTTCTTATATTCTTTTATTTCTCCCGTTTTTTCATTTAACTTATCTGCCAATTTTGAAGCTATATTTCTATCGACCAAACGGCCTTCACTGTCTAACCCCTCCTGGTCTTCCTTGGCGATCCAATCAGTTACAAATGCGCTATCATTGCATTTAACAGCGGCTTTGATTTTATAAAAAGGAATAGGCTTAAAAGCTTCTATTTCTCTATCCCTCCCTACAACTAGCGATAAAACAGGCGTTTGGACTCGTCCAACTGACAGTAAAACAGCATAGCCACCGCGCTTAGCCCGTAACGTATATGCTCGGCTCAAATTCATACCAATTAACCAGTCACACCGTCCGCGAGCTAAGGCTGCTACACCATACCCATAAAATTGCTTATTATCTTTCAGATCGGCTAAACCACGTTTAACAGCAACAGAGTCTTGAGATGAAACCCAATAACGCTTAACTGGTAGATTACAATTATAATATTCTAACAATTCATCAACCAATAGCTGCCCTTCCCTATCAGGATCACCTGCATTAACAATCAAGTCGGCTTCTTTCAAGAAACCTGAAATCACTTTCAATTGAGATTCGGCATCTTCTCTTGGTTTAATTATCCATTCTTCAGGAATTATTGGTAACTCATTCTCTCGCCAAATTTTATTTCCTTTAGGGGTTCTTGGTACATCATCAGGTGTATATTCATCAGGTTCAGCTTGTTCAAACATATGCCCAAAACACCATGTTATGGTATCCGAACCACATTTTATATAACCATTCCCTTTACCTGTAATTCCTAGTTCAGCGGCAATCGCTCTTGCTACGTTTGGTTTCTCAGCAATAAATAACCGTTTTATATCACTCATATATTTTAAATCCTTCAAAGTAAATATCTAACATGTCACTTCCAACTTAATATTGGACGAATAACACTGTGTACTTGTTGTTTATCAATAAAACCGAAATATCGCGAATCAAAAGAACCATTACTTTGGTCAGTCATTAAAAGAAGCTCTGATTCTTGCAATGTATGATTGAGTATATTAATGCTAGGCAGTGGGTTCCCTGACAAATCAACAGAGAGTGGCTTGCTATAGGGTATTTTAATATCATTAACAATCACACCATTACTATTAATAGAAACAACATCTCCTTTAGCGGCTAAAATTCTCTTCATCATATAACCATAGTTACCTGAGCAGAAACCAGAGTTGATATAACCTCGACTTCTAGCTTTATCAAAAATACTTGTCGGTGGAGGACAAAAAACAACATACTCTCCTTTAGAGATAGGTGACGATGTCATTAAATATAATCCTACGGGAATACTTTCACTTGTGTTAACTCGAATACCAGAGATATAAATAATTGTAGATATCAAAGCTATTCCGCTAACTACAAAAGCCAACGAGTGTGACTGTTTCATAAAGCGATAACCTCCCCTTCTGTAAGGAGTAAGTTTCCTCTAATCTTGTCACTAAATTTTGGTTCAGGTACGGCAGCTCGGGCAGTAAAAATAGGGTCTTTGAAATAAAGAGGCTGCTTTCCATAAATAGTGGGATAACCAGCCACATAGACCACCATATCCCCCGCATCTGTAATTTGCCCCTCAGCGTCTTTCTTCGGCCCAGGCATCCGTAAACACTCATCTACAGTCAGTAATGGCCGCTGTACTTCCTGTATTGTCCTTGATACCTGCCCTAACATTGCACTAGCTCTTCTACCACTGGTAGTAATCTGCTCTTTTACAACAGTGGCTTGGCCAGTTAATTTAGATAGGTGTTCCGCTGTTTCAACTCGGTTTGGTGGGTAGGCATTTTGTACATGACAGTTAGAAGTGATCGTTTCATCAGGGCCATAACCTGTTTCACGGCTTTTTAATTGGTTAATGTCTTGGCAAATAAGATATAGCTTAATCCCATAACCTGCGACAAATGCCAACGACTCTTGCAAAATTTCAAGCTTACCCAAGCTAGGAAACTCATCAATCATTCCCAATAGCCGGTGCTTATATGTTTTTTTAGAACGAATGTATGATAGAGCGGGTTGTTTGAAACCAAATTTTGCCAAAATCTGACGCCAGCGAGGAACCTTTTGTTGTACTCTCTCAAACTCCATTTTGTCTGCTAACAGTCTAAAGATCATATTAGTCATGACACGGACAAGTGGCCTGAGACGGGCCTTATCGTTTGGTTGGGTAACAATATAAAGGCTGACTGGATCATCGTGATTCATTAAGTCTTTGATGCAGAAATCAGATGAACTTACATTACGGGCAACCACTGGATCACGATAAAGAGATAGATATGACTTGGCCGAAGATAGTACCGAACCGGCTTCATCATCGGGCCTATCCATCATATCCCGAGCCGATGAACCCACTACAGGGTGATTTTCGCCATTTACATGCCCATACTGAGACATTTCCATCCATAGCTCAGCAATGTCCTTATTAGGGTCTGATAGCATTCGATCAATGTATGGCAAGGTGGCCGGTGTACCCTCCTCTTTGGCTTTATAAAGAGCATGGAGTATCAAACCTACAATCAGAGCTTGGGATGTTTTCTGCCAGTGGTCATTCAGACCTTTACCATCAGGATCTACAATCAATGTCGATAGGTTTTGTACATCCCCGACTTCATATTCCGTTGCTATACGTATTTCATCTAACGGGTTCCATCGAGCAGAGCCGTTTAACGTTGCAGGTTCGAAACGGATAGTTTTATTTTTGGCGTACTCTTTTCGCCATCCGGCAGTCATGGCCCATAATTCCCCCTTTAAATCAGTGATAACTGCACTGTGTGGCCATGATAATAAGGTTGGGACAACCAGACCGACGCCTTTACCTGAACGTGTAGGGGCGTAAGTAAGGATATGTTCTGGCCCGTTGTGACGAAGATAATGCAGCTTCCCTTTATCGTCCTCCCAAGCCCCAACATAAACACCTTCATTGTTCCCTAATAATCCGGCCTCTAATATGTCCTTCTTTTCTGCATAACGTGCCGAACCATGTAAATGCTCATTCGCTTTTGAAGAATGAGAAGAAATCATTTTTATCAAAGCGCATCCAATTAGCCCTGCGGCTCCAACCATCGTTCCTACGCTGCCAGCGGTAGTAAAATAAGTGGGATATATGTCATGCCACTTATCCCACCATGTATAAATGGCCCAGGGTGGGTATATTTGATTAAGGTTGGAACCTAAAACACTTTGGTAATTAAATGCGTAAGCGAAATACTGAGTTGCTGCCTGTACCCCTGCGGCCAATGAAGTTATAGCCAGCATAGGAACCAACTTACTTTTTTTGGTTCGACTGGCTTTAGTCTGAGGGCCAACAGCACTATTAGATTTTGTTGTCATCTGCTACGTCCTTTCGTTTTGATCACACCCTTTTCAGTAACAATCACTTCATCACCAATAGACAGGCGCTTTAAGCGACGAACAGTTGCAGCCTCAACCGGCATAACTATTACGTGATCGTCGCATTTCAAAAGAGCTAAGCTTTCGCTATCAATTTGACGAATCCCAGCGAAACTCGCGCCCCCTTTATAATCATTATATCGATAATGTTTCATTATATCGAATCCTTTACCGCGTTTTGCCTCTCGCTCATTGACATATTTATCAGCGGCAACCTGACCAGGACTAAGAGTTGGCATAACCTTTTGGGGAATAAAATCAGCAAGTGGTGATTTATTTACTGGAGGCTGAATCTTTTTAACCCCTTGGGCCAACTCCACTTTTCGCAATTCCGACAAACTGCGTAAACGGTTTTGGCTTAGAGGCGGTGGGGTAGTACCTACTCGGGCAACCAGTGGGCGTATTGCTTTTAGATCCAGTTCTAAATTATTTAACTGAGATAAGTGTCTCCATTTGTTTTGGCTGTTAGGGGGCGGTGCTTTTCCAACACGCGCCACCTGTGGCCGTATATCTCGACTTTTATCATCGATAGAACGTCTTTTATGTATTACTCCTCTTGCCCTACGTACACCCCATCGCATCCCGTCATTTGATTTGGTTCCTTGTTGCTCCACGTTACTAGAAACATAACTCGGCAATAGCACTTCACTTCTGTTGGTGTGCTGAACCATATCGAGTTCGGACAGGTTTCGCAGGTTGTGGGTTTTTTCGGGCGGCGGTGTTCTTCCAACGCTTCTAGTGTAGGGCTTGATATCTCTGGCGTTTCTTCCTCCTGATTCTCTTTTTCGAATTGAGGCTCCTCTTGTTCCCCTTGTTGCAATTGTTCTAATGCTGCTTCTATTTGTTGTTCTGCTGTCAGTTCTACTGTCATGTGTTTGCTCCTTAGTGGCTTGTTGGGACATAACAAATTGACGACGCAGTTCTAAATCTGTGTCGTCAAATTTGATATTCAGTTTTGCTTTAACGGCGGCTTGAACTATTTTTTCTTTAAATTCATCACTGCCATTTACAGAAATATTTTCCCCGTAGCGCTTTATGGCCATATGTAAAGCGGCTTCCAGACCATCCTGAGAAGCCCCTCGGGAAACTTTGAGAGAATCACCATCATCTCTAATCGCAGAGTCACCAACACGATAGATAATGGTTCCAGTTTTAGTAATGTTATCTGGGGTAATATCTGAGATGGGGGTCGAATTATTTTTGTCGGCTTGTTTGCCAGTAACTGTATTACCCTTTAATTTTTGACGAGATTCACGAGATCTCAACGCAGACAATGCTTCTTTGTTACCCTCGGTTGCATTCGACTTAAGCCAGTCAGCCCAGGCTTGTCGTCTACATTTTTCATATATAACTTTGCGTTCTTTTAGATATTCGGCTTTAGCTTTCTCTACATCTATCTTTACCGTTCTGCTCGTTAATGAATACAGAGCTTTTTTATTTACCCCCTTTCCATTTAATAGCTTTATTGCGGCCCTTTTTAATCTTCCAGTCCGTTTAGCGGCTTCTATAGCTCTATTTTTTTTATTTCTCGCAGCAGCCCATTGAGCTGTTCTAATAGCAGATACGTTGCTCTGTTCAGCTTTATATTTGGCGTACAACTCCGTTGTATTCGCTTTCATTCGTATAGGCTCTTTCTTATATCGTGGCCCATTATCGATATCTATTGAGTCAATGTTTCCTAAGCGATGAAACCGATGCCTACTGCGTGGCGGTGGCTGTTGGCCTACTTTTCCAACCCTTGGCCTTTTACTATGCCCAATGTTGTTTTTTGGTGATCTTTTATTCTGTGGTTGTGGCTTTTCAAACTTACCAAGTTTTACCTCTAATTTTCCTTTAGAAATATCTCTGGATACCGAGCTTGCTTTGACAGCGATTCCTTGCTGGTCAGTTATGATCAAGCCATTACCACTCTCACGCAGTTCTAGCCCATTATTTTGAATTACTTGGTGTAGCTCCCCCCAACTTTTACTATTGCGTATAGATTCCAAACATTCACGCTTAACCCAACTGAGCAAGCTTTCAACCCCTGCGTGATGCTCCATATCATGGGCGCGGTTTTCTGCTCCAACTTTCTTTGCAGTATGATTAGTTTGCTGCAAGCCATGTTCTATTTCTAACTTTCCAGCGATATCACCAAATGTTGAATAGGCTCTATAAGGCTCATGTAATGTATGTTTTGATGGGTGGATTTTATTAATAGATATGTGGATATGAAGATTATCAGTATCGTGATGAACAGCGCTGACACGCTGATGTTCACCATAGCCAATTGAACTACAAACCCTGGCTTCAATATCTTTAAGAATATCTGCTGAAGGGCTTTCACCTGCCGGAAATGAAATAAACAAATGATAAGTTTTATCTCCGGTCGCGCGTGTATTTAATTTCTGCGTTGCCTGAATCTCATTTATAGCCCAATCAATATCCTCGCTATTACAGTTAGTGATATTGATATCACCAACTCTTTCCTGCTTACCTTGCTCATTCGTTATGTATTTTGTTAGACCTGAATAGCTGCTTCGCTTGACAGATTTCATCGGAATATGGCGAATGATCACGCTACACCCCCTAAAATTTTAGCCGCTAAAAAAAAGGTCATAGCTTTTTCACTACTTCAAACATGGCAGATTGTGTATCACTAATACGGCATAAAAGAACTTCTATAGCTTTTGAATCCAAGCGAACTAAGCGCTCATCATTTGTTAGCCAGAGCTTTAATAACCCCCCAAGCCTACCTAAATCGGCATTAATCTTTGAAAGCTCGATCACTTGATGCTGGTCAATAACACCATAAATGGTGTGACCTAAAGCAAGTCGCCTTAAATATTCAGCAATGCTTAAACCGGCAGCAGCAGCATTCGCTTTGATTAAAATTTCCTCATCAGGTAACACCGGCACTCTCAAGTGTCGCCCGTGTTTTCTTGTTATTTTTTTTCCTACGGTGTCGATCATTTCCCCCCTAACTCCCATTGAATTAAGCACTAAGGCGGCGGTAGCCAGCCAGCCTCGCAGAGCAAGATTCCCATTGAGTGCCGGAGGCGCGAATAAGGGAGAGTGAAGATAGATAACCGGCTTGCCGGTTAGCTAACTTCACCTATCTTGCCCTGTTTTAACCCCGTTTAACGCCAAGAGAGTATTGCACGAAACCAAGAAAATACTAAGATTTTTCATTATATCCGTTGCAAGACCACATAAAACCAAGCAAAATCGGGTCTACGGTTATTTATTCTTGAATGTGTCTTGAATTCATCTTGATTTGGAAATTGGAATATTCGGTAAGGACATATGGCAAAGAGCCTTTCACAGCGTATAGCTGAGCGGCAAAAGCTTCTTTCACCCCTAGGTAGGGGGGGAGCTAATAGGGCTGAGTTTCTAGCACAAAGAGAGGACATTGCTGATGCATTACAGGATGGGTGGTCTATCAAGCAAATATGGGACACGCTTTATGACGAGGGAAAAATTACCTTTAGCTATGACCCGTTTACCAAATACGTAAAAAATATCATCCGATCAAACAAACAACTCCCCGTCTTATCAGGAGTGCAGCAAGGGCAAATACCAGAGCAAAAACCTAAAGATGCTCAATCTCAAACACCAAAATCAATTTTCAGCACTGGCTTACCAAAGTTTCAACATAATCCAGGCGCGGACAACGACAACTAGGAATTAACATCGTGGCTAATATTCATATGGTTTTACAAGGTAAGGGTGGTGTTGGTAAATCTTTCATCTCATCCCTGATTGCTCAATATATGGCAAGTAGTGGCCAGCTTCCTTTATGCGTCGATACAGATCCCGTTAACGCTTCATTTTTAGGATACAAGGCGTTGAAAGTACGGAGGCTTGAAATCATGGAGGGAGATGAAGTAAACACGCGAAACTTCGATGAGTTAGTGGAATGGATAGCAGAAACAAAAGTGGATATGGTTATCGATAATGGGGCCAGCTCATTTATTCCATTATCATCATATTTAGTTAGTAATGCTGTCCCAGGCTTATTGCAAGAAATGAGTCACCAATTAATTATCCATTCAGTGGTAACAGGAGGGCAAGCCTTGCCAGAAACTTTGGCAGGTCTTGAGTCACTTGTTAAATGGTTCCCTGATGAAACTATATTTATAGTGTGGCTAAATCCATATTGGGGGCCAATTATCGATAACGGTAAAACCTTTGAGGAAATGCCTGTCTACGAAAAATATAAAGAACGCATTTCCGCGATTATTCATCTTCCAGAGTTGAAAGAGGAAACATACGGGAAAGACTTAACGGATATGCTTCAAGCTAGACTTACGTTTGATCAAGCATTGAAAATGAAAGATTTATCTATCATGACTCGCCAACGACTTAAAATGATTCAGAAGTTAGTTTACAACCAGCTTGATTTGTTGGCGAAAGCCTCATGACAGATGAAATAGACGAATTAATAAAAGATATTGCATTAAAGAACGGGGTAGCTATTGACCGTGACGATCCAATAATGATTTTGCAAACTATGCAATTGCGATTTTTGGCTGGAAATAAAAAAGCACAGATAGAAATGCTTGATGAGTTCAAAGAGGAGTTAGAAGGAGTGGCTTCTCGTTGGGGGCTTGAGTCAAAATCCTTGGCTGAAAAAATACTTAATAACTCACTTAAAGCCAGTAAAGAAACAATGGCTATTCAGTTACAAGAAAGTGTCCAGGCGACATCCAGAGCGGTAGGAAGTGAAATTGAAATTAAATTGGCTTGCTTGAATGAACCGGTTCAATGGGCCAAAAAGATAGCTATCTATAATTTAATTGCTTCACTTGTGACGTTTTTAACTGCATGTATGATTATTGTTTTTTTCTTATTCAAATAATCTTAGTTTCTTGACTATCAATCATATTCTCCTTAAAGGGTAATTGGCACAGGCTAATTACCCTTTTTATTGAATTCACACATATACGCGGAGGTAGTGAAAGCGGCGCGGATGCAAGACCGCAGCAAGCGCCCCGCACACAAAAGTATACGGGGCAAATATTTTACAAAGAAGAGGATGATTCCATGTTTTGATTAAGCGTTCGACCCTTACTTCTTGCCAAGTCCTGCTTTCTGTCTTGTTCTTTTTTTCTCAGCATTGCTTCATGACGGCGTTGTGCTTCTCTCATTTCATCCCAATCCTGCGTCAACTCAGGATTTTCTATCCTCATCTTTCTTGTGGCCATTTCTTCAATTCTAGGTGAATGTAATCCCATGCTTTCTTTTATTTCACGAACGGTTTCAAGCCGTCCGTGTAAACGCTGTAAAGAACTCTGCTCTTGATGCAATAAAAATTGAAACTTAGCTTTTTTCCCTGGTAAAGCAAACAATCCTGGTTGGCGATTTGTGGCTTGTTGAATACGTGTTGATTGTTGTTCTATCAACACCTCTAATCGGTCTTCAATACGTTCAACTTGACCATGCTTCTGATCTATATAAGAGGCCAACATAGCCCCGTACTGTACTTCCAGTGACGATGATTCAAGCAATGCTTGTTGTTCACTATGAATTATTTCGGCTTCTTTTAACAAGCCATCATCAACAGTTTGCTCTTCTTTCAACCTGTGTTCTTTTTCCGCAGTAAAAATAGTATGTTTTTCATCAGTAATTCCCATAGGGATAGCTCCTTTTTAGCGGCTAAAATTCTATCGGGATATACTTCTACCTATTTTCTGCGCCACGCTCACTTCGGCCCGACCTTGCTCGTTGCTATAAGTAATAGTTTTTTCACTCCCGATAACTGGTACTTTATCGAAATTCGAGCTATTATGCTTCACAAAGTTTTTCCCGATTTGCTGATAAACATTCTCTTTATCTTTATGAACAATAGTACCAGTATAACTCTTTGATTTATCGGCTTGATTGGCTAAATAGATGTTGTACATTCCTGGTTTCAAATCACCAGCTTTATCTACTTTGTCGTTTTGCCAATCCCCTGCTGTTTTTTCGGTTTGAACAATTCGTTGACCATTCATAACAAGAAGACGCTGTTTCATTAGGGGTGACTCCTCACACCGATACACATTTTTTAATCCAACTTTTAATTTTATCTTAAGCAGCCTGTTTTTATCAGTTATTTTTCAACATAGATGACGTTAGATTTTTTTCCCGTTCTATTGCCTCACTAATTTAAAACATCACAAAAGCGCAATTAATGCGCTTAAAGCATATTATTTAATTGCTAAATAGGCGAAATTCGCCTATTATAATTATACGGGGGCAAGAGAAAGCCGCTCGTTCCTGAGATGGCTATGCCACCGATAAGGACGACGATTGAAACTTTCAGATGTTGCTACCATCAAGACGAATTACCCAGAAGCGGATTTTTGGATAACTCGACGAGGCTCTTTAAAAACCTGTGGTAAACCTACCTATGACTTCAATTCTGAACATATAGGGATCAGAGTAGAAAGAACCGATATTTTGCTCGCACGATATCTCTTCTACTGTATGGAGAACTTACATAAGAACGGGAATTGGGAAAGGTTGGCTACAGGTAGCCTTGAATTGGTGAACATCCGAGTATCAGACGTTAGAGCAATCGGTCTGAAACCGCGCTGAAGATAAGGAGGGGGTTCCCCCCCTCCCTACAGCCTGATAAACGTTACAGCGCTTATCAGGTAGCGTCCAACTACTATGAGGATAGAGATATGACGCAGAACGTAAGTATTGCATTCGTGAGGCATTTGGTAAAGCGTAATGCCAAACGTAAACAAGTTAGAATTAGGGCAATGACTGGTATTGAGTTAGATACGTTCTTACGAACTCTAGAACGCACTCATGGGTACGCCATCTAACTAACCCCTCCCCCGTCCCTGTGGCGGGGCTTTGACCATAAAGAGATAATTATGAACATTGACCTGCCTAATATTGAAGAACAACGGAAAATGCTGTTTGCAGATAATGTCGAAAAAAGTTGTGCTGCACTAAGAAACAATCTTAACGCCCCTCATTTCTCTGCTACGTCTGGTGTTGAAGTACAAACTTATGGTGATAAACATTTACGAACAGAGCAACAGGGCTGGGAAGTCCCTGCACCAGAGCTTATCTATGCCTGGTTCGAACAATTCAAAGAGGTATTTCCTGAATATAATTCGGATAAAAAGCTAGCCGCTTTATTAGGCTTACACACAAGTGGAGATCGCCGCATACGTTCATTTAAAAACGGTGAACAAAAAATTCCATATGGTATTTGGCGAAAATTTTTAGTTCTAACAGGGCGGGTTAATCAAGAGATAATTCCGGTCATGGGTTTTTTTAATGATTAATAAAGCGCATATTTTGCGCTTAAGGTTATTTTATGAATGGATATGAACTAAGACTTTGGCGTAAAGGGCTTTCCTGGGAGCAAGAACGCGCAGCTGAAGAATTGGGTGTATCACGTAGAGCCTACCAATATTATGAAAAAAATGGGCCGCCTATGGTCGTTATTTTAGCAACAAGAGCACTTAGCCTAAAAATGATGTGGCCAGAGATAAGTAAAACTCAACCCTTAACAGAAGAACTGCGTCTTATATCTACCCTGGTACCTAGAGTTTAAATCGCTATCAAAATAGCGACCGGCTAGCAGCTGCACCACTCAAGAAGCGCTAAAAAAAAGACGGACAAACAGAGTATAGGTAAAGAATCAGCCAAGTGTCGTTATTCGCGCTGGGTCAGTACCAGATGAGCGGATCAACAATAAAACTTGGAGCCGACCATCTGGTTCGCCGCGTGAAACAAGATCAGCCCCAAACGGTTTTATGATGGCAAACACACCAGGTGCAACATCGTGGCACTTATTGATTTGTGGCCTATTTCCAATCGTTTCATGCAGTAGATTCAACAGGTGCTGACGATCCCAGCGCATCGGAAACGGTGTTCCATATGGTAGCGCCCTTAGATGGGCAAGAGCCGTATCAATATCAGTTTCACTGATCACCAATTTTTGCTTCTGACGTCCCAACATATCGTTCCAGGCTCCATTACTCCCCAAACCCCAAATACTGGCATAAAATTATAATCTCCTACATAACAAAGAACTCCCTTTTGGGAGTTCTTTGTTTAGGCTAGGAAAAATAGTTAGCCCTCAATAATTGCTACCAGAGTGACACTACTTAATTCAGCTTCAAACTCCTCACCGTTATCTTCACACTTGAACCAAGCCAGTCCTTTTAGAGAAGGTCTACGATCAAGCATTATTCGGGCTGCTCGCTCATCAACAATGACTTCTACAAAAGCTTTTTTAAATTTTGACTTATCTTCAGATTTTGATTTTTTTGAATTAGACTCATCTGAATCATCACCACCATTATCAGTATTATCTTCCCCATTATTATCTTCAGAACTACCATCGAATTCAGGGCTGTTATAAATATCTCTTTCATCTTCAGAGACTAAATCAGTGTCAGAAGAAATATTGTTATTAGAATCATCATTTTTATTATCAATGAATTCTCGCAGCAACTTTACCGAACCACGACTAATTTCTTGATCCTCATCCTCAAGCCAACTTGTAACAGCTTTAGCGTTCTTTTTAAATGCAGTCACCAGCTCATTTATAACGGTCACATCTTTTATGCGGCCAGAATTAAAAGCTTTAGCTATTGCATCAGGTAAATCTAGCAGAGTTACGTGCTGAGAAACAAAAGCAGCTGATACACCAAGTTCTTTAGCAATCACGCCTTTCTTCTTCCCCTTAGCCAACTCGCGACCTATAAAATCGGCAATTTCACGGGCTGTTAATTCATTGCGTTGCAGGTTTTCAATAACCTGATCAATTTCGTTATAATCGTTGTCTATAAACCCTGGAATCGTTTTTTTCTGTGCTATTTTTGATGCGCGCATACGCCTAGCACCATGATTTATCAAATAACGCCCTGGACTATCTGGATTGTCACGTACTGAAATAGGTGTTTTAACACCGCGCTGGCGGATAGTTTCAGCAAGCTCATTTAAGCTCTGGATAGAAAAACCTGGGTTTTCTTCTGTTCGAGGTTGATTTGGATCTTCGTCGATTAGGTTCATATCAAGGTCAATAGGGCTTGTTGGTGATGGCCCTTTACCTGCTAATAGGCTAGACAGATCACCAATTGCATCCAGTCCTAGCGATGATTTTTTTTCTTTTGAGGTCATTCTGCAATCTCCATCTTTTCAAAAATATATTTAGCTAACTCACGAACTTCTTTTGCTGCTTTTCTAGCAGCCGTTTTTTTGATTTTCCAAACAGGGACACCTGTTGCTAGAGCATCAGCAATGCTACTGCGTAGACCGATAGCTGCGGGGATCATCAATTGAGGATAGGCTTCTTTCAGTTCAGCTAAATGTTGGCCGTGACGTGGGTTACGTCCATCAACTTTACTTGGCACCATTCCTAGAAAGTTTAATGATGGGTTAAATTGTCGCACGTTGATGATCGTAGTAACCATTTTCCCTATACCTTGAATACTGTAAGCCTCTAATTCAATAGGGGACACAACGTAATCAGAGGCATATAAAGCGGTTGCAAGACTGACTCCAAGGGAAGGAGCAGTATCGATAAGAACAACATCAAAACCGCAATCAGACAGTGCAGCTATTTTAGCTTTGAAATTAGCAACAACATCAGCAACCGGCTTACTCTCCATATTGGCAAGAACAGGGTCTGACTTTATCAAACTTAATAATGGCCCATCAGGTAATTGGCTAAATACTGAGTGAAAGTCTTTAATTGATTCCTCAAACATCTGACTTGCTAAGTACCCGCTTTCATACTCTTTAAGTGTGAAACTTGCGTTACCCTGAGTATCTAAATCGATTACAGCAACTTTTAAACCACGTTCAAAAAAGTCATAAGCGATATGAACTAATGTTGAAGTTTTACCAACCCCGCCTTTTTGTTGAGCAACAACCAATGTTTTCATTTTTTGCCATCCAGTTTTTTTGCTGTTTCCTCGGCCCATTTCTTGACTATGAATGCTTTTGGTTCCGGAAGTATCGCTGTAACCCTTTCGTATCCCTCCGGCAGATTTTTCTCCTGATGTGCTATCCAGACACGATTCACTGCTTGAGATACTGCCCCTCGGGAAAGCCCCAGCATCGCTACAAACGTTGCTTGCGGCTTCCCCTCGACCAATACACCATTTGCTATATCGATGGTTTGTTGGCCCACATCCAAGTCTTTTATGGCTGCCTGGAACTCGGCTTTCGAGAGCCGTTTTTTCATGGACATTACCCATATATTTCTCCGCGCCTGAAATTAAAATAGCGGTGACAGCCGCTAACGATGCAATAAGTTTAGCTAAACTAAGTGCCTAATTCAATCATTTTAGCCGCTAAAATTTTCTTGCCGCACTAATTTACTATTGTTTAGGTAAAAAAAAACCCGCCTAAGCGGGAATTCTAAAAATTTAGCACTAATCATCTAGTTTTCATTTTTTTAGGTTTAAAATTGTTCACAAAAAAAGTGAGAACGACTAATACAGAGAAATGAATCAGGAATGTCCATCCTGCATAAGTTCCCTGAGTGTTCCAGTGCCATAGCATACGTGAAAACTGAAAAGCTACGTCAATTGCGAGTATCCATCGAGCGACAGGCCAACAAATAACAGTAAAAAGCCATATAATTTTGACAATGCTATCAAAAAATGAATTTTGCTTTTTAGCTAATACGTTACTGATTGGCGTCGTATTTTTATCAGTTTGTTGCGTCGCTGGAAATTTATAAATATTAGACATAACTTGACCCCTAATGCTGTAGCATGTTCAATACATCCTACAAGCTTTGACGCACTCCGCGCCTAAGTTTGGGCTTGGATGTGACAGCATTCAGGCCAAACGCCCTGGTTAACTCCAGGGCGTTCCCTTCAACAACTCTCACACTCCGACTTAAATCTATCATTTTTTAGCCGCTAAAATTTAATCAACATCTCTATCTAATAGATTACCACAATAAGTGTAAAAAACAATCGATTATGATTAAAATGAGGCCAAAAAATAAAAATTTTGAGTATTAAAAACAACAAATGATTGCAAAAATGATACTAAAATAAAAAAAAACCGTATTAATTATAAGCAATGACACTATATTGATACTAATCTTCTATTTTGGCGTAAAACATCATTTTTCTTTGTTATGCGCGTGGAAGGAGGCAAAGATAGTTTCATATGCTCGGGGAAGTTAATTGCCTCCGAAACCCTGCGTTAGATCATATCCCCTAAAACCCCCCCCTCCTGCAAAGCGTGTTTTTGCGAAGCTACAGTAATAAAAGCAATGACTTTGTTTAATGGTCGAAGACAAAAGATAGTTACAGCGATGAGATACTGAGTTCATAAATAATTGGCTGGCTGTGATCTATTGCCTGGAGCGAAGCGGAAGGAGGTACCAATATCTTTTAGCGTTATTGCTGATGGTTGTTATTAAGTTTGATTATAGCTATGTGATTTGTATGCCCGTAGCGAAGCGGAGGGAGGTACTTTAGAGCTGAGGTACGAAAGCTCTGTGCTTTCTACCTCCTGTTAAGGACATGTTTAGTTATGGATTAACGTTCGAAATTAACTATATATGGAGGGCATAGTTCGAAGTTAATTGATTAAAAGTCACCCATTAGCGAATTCTTGGCCAAATGTCTGCATTTTTAGAGACAACCAACCTCTTTATTGCCTTATTATGATTTGTTAGATCGCCTAAATTGGCTGAATTTGCTTATACGAGACAGCAGAAGCACCGCGAATTATCGCGGTCACTATGTATAGGAAGGAGAGGTTTGTGGCTCTTAGATGGCTCCAGCTCGTTCTAACAGGAGTTTATAGTATGCCTCTCCTCTGAGATCTGGATATTCCTTTTCTATTGCCCATTTCATTCTATAAATGTCAGATCTAGGCATAGACTCAGCCCACCTCTGGTATGCAGTTTCATACGGTGTTAAAGATGCTTTCTTTATTTTTTTAGGCGCTTTAGCCAGTTTATCAAGGTATTGGCCAATATCGACAACAGCCGCTTTTTTCTCATCTTGTAAATCAGCACTAACAACCTGACGTTTAATTTTACGTAATAGATTTTTTAGTGAGTACCGTCTTTCAATATCGATACCCAACCTAGCCATACGCAATAAATGTCTTTGATACTTCTTCTTGAGGCTTTCACTCAAGCCATTTTTTATGGCCCATTGCCGGTATTTATTTAATAACTCCCGAACCTCATCCATCTGGAAACCCCGAGACAAGAAGAACTCTGGGGTTAACCACATTCTGATCGGCTTGTATTGGCCAACATCAGGATCAATTTCGCGGTGAACAACACAATAATTCAATTGTTCAATGACCGATAAAGCATTGAGTAAAATATCGTAAGCCTTACGGCCATCCTCATAAACATGTAACACCCCCATGCTCCGAGCCAAATCCTCAATAGAGCACATCACTTCAAAAGGGTACTCAGCCGTAGGGTCATAGTTACAGTTTGCAGCCAATGCAAGTGATAGAGCTGTTAATGCTTCTCTGCATTCGCTTCTTGGCGTTATGCGCATAGGCTTAGGAACGAAATTAGGGTCAGTTCGTTTCTTAAATGGGGTATAGCCCGATTTTCGGAGTTCGCATAATGCCTGGTTACGCTTCCAATCATGATTACGCATACGTGCGACTACTTGACCAGCAGCTCCACGAGGAACTGAGTCATTAAATACGGGTGTATAGCGTCGATGGATCTTAGATACCCCTTTACGAAGAGCATTAGCTTCTCCGCGCCGAGTTTTCTCTTGTGTGTGAATAAGTTGTGCATCGTTAAAGATGCTTGGTGAATTCTGTCTATGCACCTAATCCTGTGCTTATGGCAGAATGGGGTTGTTTTAGAGCAAACATGCGTTATAATCCTTCATAGGTTTATACCTAACCCCTCGATGTCTAGTCACCTTCCGCCAAGTTGATAGCTAGAAATCGGGGGGTTTGCCTTTTCTGGAGACTGATAATACTCATTTTGTCTCCAACTTACTATCGCTATATCCGTTGTGATCGTATCCGTTGATTAATTTTTATCCGTGAAATTCTTTTAAAAACAACGTTTGATTCATTTTCATACAATCACTGTAGTGCTTTTAAAACTCTGGCAGATACCCCGCTTCAAACTGATGTTTTACAGCTAAGATAGTGGTTAGTTGGCCATCATATCGGTACAACACTACATATCCACTTACACCGAACGGCACTAACAACTCTCTGCAATACACATTTATAAACTCAGCGGGTCGTCCAATTTCAGGAAATGCCTCAATTTTAGTAGTTTCATCTAAAATTACTTTTGCTGCTTTTCTTGCAGCTTCTACATTCTTCTCTGCTAAAAATTTATAGAGGCGATCTACATCTTGTATCGCCTCCTGAGTCCAAATCAGACGTGGCACTTAGGAGGTTCCTTATAATGCCCCTCCGACAAACTGGTGAGCCATTCATTGGCCTCTTCAGATGAAACATGCAAGCCAGTTTCTTGGAAGGATAGCCAAGCTTTATGAGCGGCCTCTTTTAACTCTTCTCTTTTCTCTTCATGTTCAACATACTTCTTGATAGCATCTGTAACTAGCCAGTGCATAGTACGTTCACGGCTTTCACCCAAACGTTCCATACGAGCCTTAATAGTTGGCTCAATCTTGACTGATACAGGTGTATTGGAAGAGGTCTTCATAGTATGTCCTCCTTATCGCTCGATGGACTCTTGTACTATAGACTACTTAAAACTATTTTCAACTACCATCAGATCGTAAACTGATCGTATGGATCGAGTTAAGGATCTAGGTCTGCTATCAATCCCTTGCATTTCTTACTCGTACCCGCCTCAGAATTGACAGCATAACAGCATGTTTTTACTTATGCTCTCTCACAAAAAACCATCAAAATAATGATCCCATAAAATTACAAAAAACAGATCAAGATCTACATTTTGATCTATTGCGTCCACATTTGCTCTTGGATTTACGGAGTTTACGCCAAAGGAAAAGCTTTAAGGGGTTGCGCCGGAACCGCCTTAAGAGGAAATGCTGGCATTTCTGCGACCTACTGTGGACATCGAGACACAGTAATGCTGGCAGTTGGAGCCTCTTCATCTGATTACCTGGTGTTAAATTGCTTGCAAACGTTACCACATGCAATTGCTATCATAATTGCGGCCGGCGCCGCAGCTGGCCAACACCGATTGCCAGCAGAACATGACTCAGATTAGTCTCCGGACGAAACGAAATGCTGTCAGAAAGTGGGATTTAGGGAGCAATAGGTATAATGATTTATGCATAGCGCCTTTCTCTGGCGTAAAACGTTTTGAACCTGGATTTTGCTCGCCACTCTCACTCTAAAACCTGTGTTTGTTATCCCTGATTTTTCTCTAAGTCAGGGTAGTTATTGGTAGAAATAAGGTAGAGGACATTTCGCTGCTCTGGAAAGCAGGCTACATGCGGGTTACAAAATACAGAGCGCGATGCAACTACGAAAAAACGCGACGCAACTACGAAAAAACGCGACGCAACTACGAAAAAAGCGCGACGCAATTACGAACTTTTTAGCCTTATTTCAATCGATTTTTCAACAAAAAAGCTCACAGGAGTGAGCTAATTCCTAACTTATTGAACCAGACAGTTATAACGATTTTCCATGACTTTTTTTAGGGGATAGTAATTTATGCTTACCGTCAGCGCCAAAAGCATAAGAAACAACCGAAGACTTTTTAACTTCATAAGTTCGCGGGGCGCAGAGAGCTTTATCATGGAGTAAATATTGTTTGGGGTTTGTATTAAGTCGCTGCATTACATGAAAGTCTGTTATACCAACAATAAGGCCGCTATAACATTTATTGTTTCCAATATTCGCGTCTAATATCTCTGCATCGGGATCTAGCACTTTTAATTCAGTTATCAAACGTTCCCGAGAAGAACATCGCTCATTGCATATGCTAATTAAACATTCTTTTACCCAATCAGATATAGGTTCTGAGTATTCAATTATCGAATCTTTCTTAGCTGCAATCAGCTGAGGGAGTATGCCATTCTCGCTGTTATCATAAACCTCTGCGGTGTCAGCCTTTTCAATTGCGCTGGGCAATAGCTGCATGGTTCGCGCATAACGTTCAAAAATCTTTTCTTCCGGAACTGCATGGCCACCGAGCTGCACCCTGTTTTCAACGCGAACAAAATTGATCATTGGATCGTTGGTTGTAACGAAAATTAAATCAACGCTGAAACCGAGTGATCTCGCTTCATCAAAAAGAGCAATCTTTCCTGGCGTAGACATGACGGTTTCAAATGCAAAAGCTTCACCATTTTTTAAAGCAGTTTTTCGCCGTTCTTCTGCCAATTTAGCAGCAGCCATGTTACGACTGTTAGCATCGGGGATATGGCCTAACTCATTTTTAGAAATATCATCAGCGTTGATATAAAGAGGGGGGAATTTTTGGGAAAGCTTTAATCCATCAGTTACAGTGCTTTTCCCTGAACCATTCGGCCCAGCCAAGACTACCATCCGTAGCCCTGGTAAATTAGAATCTTCACTCATGCAGTATGTACGCGCCTCTTTTTCGCTTCAACGACACGACCAGGCATTACAATTTTCTCAAGCTTCCCATTAGGAAATTTGCGATACCAAACGCCATCCACTTTGACGGGTTCAGGTAATCCTCTCTCTTGATTTTCAGCAGCAGCTTTAACCACTGCGCCAGCCATCAGTGTATTTGCGTGTTCTCTTCCTATAAGTTCAATTATTGATTTCTTCATAATTCAACCTCTTCAAGTAAGGACTATGCTTATAGTTTAGTCCTTTCTATATCATTTGTCCGGCGCAATCTTACCCAACTCAAGCTGTCTAATCGTTTATTTGTTAATAGATATAAGGTTAAGTTAAATCTTAAAACCGACTAGAATCAGAATAAGTCTAAGGTCATGATAATCAGTGCATTATATGATTACCCTTCACTTTACTAACCGATAGGAGTTTGAAAACCAAGGTACTGACGTTAGATAGCTGCTCGACAATACCGATTTGTTGATTTTTTGGGGAAATTTGTAAGTTTTCCCCAATATTTTATGCGGATGTATTGTATTTTATCTCGTTGCTGCCAATGATCGTTAATTCAAATTTGGTTTACGGCGATATTAAAAACTGCGGGATAAATGCCAAAAGCAAGGTCTTGGCTTCGGTGTCGCGAGTAGAAACTCTTAAAACTGGAATTTTTTAGCCTTCATAAACAATGCCACTTGCTTACTGAAGAATTAGTTTAGCTAAACTATTTCCATAAATCAATAACTTTAGCGGCTAAAATTCATGCCGAAACCATAAGGCAACGGTAAACTGTGTACAATCTTATCTTATTTACTAACATTCTTCGCATCTTAGAAGAACGAGGAATGACAAAAAGTGAATTACATGAAGTTTCAGGTGTATCTATTTCATTTTTGTCTGATCTCACCAATGGTAAGGCGAATCCATCGTTAAAGGTCATGGAGGCTATTGCTGATGCCTTAGATACTCCATTACCTATCCTTTTGGAGTCAACCGATCTTGATCAAGACTCTCTGGATGCGTTAGCCGGTGGAAAAATGCCTCGGAGTCTTCCTGAAGGGTATGAACGGGTATCGGCTATTGTTACTGATCATCAGGCTTATATCATAAGAAAATGGCATGAGGCCGCACAAAATAAAATCGATACCAGAACCAGCTAAACGATAGCAAATTCAATATGTACCAGCTAAAGCCTCCAATATGGAGGCTTTTTTATTATCATAAAACAAACAAAATATCCGTTGTTCTTGCGCCAGCAAAATTTTCGTTATATCGTATGTAGCACCTAATTATGCTATCAAACGAGAATTCCGGCATCATGCAACCTAACGTTGAAGAAACATCAATAGGCTCCAGAGCAAAAGAAAAACTGCGTAGAGACTTAGGGCCACTCATCATTGATGCTCTCGAAGATAAGATGACCGCCGAAATTATGCTCAATCCTGATGGCAAATTATGGATTGAAACATTTGGTAAGCCCATGCGCCACATCGGGGATCTTTCTTTCGTAAGAGCTGAAGCCATTATAAAAACTATCGCTGGTTATCACGGTAAAGAGATAACCACTCTAAAACCAACGCTTGAGGGTGAATTACCTATTGACGGTTCACGTTTTGCAGGACAACTCCCACCAGTAGTTAGCGGCCCAACTTTTGCTATACGCAGAAAAGCAGTATCAATCTTCACTCTTACTCAATATGTAGAAAGCAACGTAATGACAGCGCATCAAAGCGAAGTCATTAGAAATGCGATCAGAAACCATCGGAATATTTTGGTTATTGGTGGCACCGGCTCCGGTAAAACCACACTTGTAAACGCCATTATCAATGAAATGGTTGTATTCGATCCCAGCGAACGAGTTTTCATCATTGAAGACACCGGAGAAATCCAGTGTGCCGCTGAAAATTGTGTTCAATATCACTCAACCCTAGAAGTCACAATGACGATGTTACTAAAAACCACATTACGTATGCGGCCAGACCGCATTCTGGTTGGTGAGGTTCGCGGTGCAGAAGCATTAGATCTTCTCGATGCTTGGAATACTGGCCATGAAGGAGGAGCAGCAACCCTACATGCAAATAATGCGTTAAGTGGTTTAACCCGATTGAAATCTCTTATCTCACGTAATTCGTCAGCACCAGCGGAAATAGAACCCCTTATTGCAGAGGCGGTTCACATAATAATTCATATAAGTCGTACTCCAGAAGGTCGCCGCATACAGGAAGTTGTTGAAGTTTCAGGTTATGTGGACGGCAAATATATTACTCGCAATCTTTGAGGAGAAGTACAAATGCAGATGACCATGCCGAGTATCAACATTAGTAACAAAACCATGCTTTTGTTAGGCATTGCTTTGCTGCTGATGTTATCTACACATCCGGCATTAGCATCGAATACGAGTGGAGGAGGGCTACCATTTGATGAATGGTTCACCAAAATTCGTCAGTCTGTAACCGGCCCGTTCGCATTTACAGCCGCAATAGTTGGATTAGTAGCAACCGGTGCCACCCTCATTTTTGGAGGGGATATGAATGGCTTTATGAAAACGTTGATTTTTATTGTTCTTGTAATGTCCTTCTTAGTAGCTGCTCAAAATACACTGGCGGCGATCACAGGCCAAGGTGCCCAAATCGCTATGACATTTAAATTCATGGAAGCGGGGTCTATATAACAATGGCCTTACGCACGATCCCCATTCGTAAATCCGGTAATCGACATAACCTCTTCATGGATGGGGATCGTGAAATGGTTATGTTTTCTGGTTTGTTAGCCGCCATCTTGATATTTGCAGCTCAAGATTGGCGAGCTTTCTTTGCTGGTGTGGTTCTCTGGTTTAGTGCTCTTTGGCTATTAAGACTAATGGCAAAATCAGACCCCAAAATGCGACAAATTTATATGCGCCAGCGCCTCTATAAAAAATATTATCCTGCAAGATCAACTCCGTTTCGAATCAATACAGAAGCGCAAGGAAAGCAATACAATGATTGAATATATTCCTATAGCCTATGGAATATTAGGATTTTTATTGGTTCTAATCCTATTTTCCTTAATACGCGCTGCAAATAACGAAATTAGCTTAAAAAAATTTCGGTCAAAAGATGCTGGGGTATCCGATTTACTTAACTATGCAGCTGTTGTAGCAGATGGCGTAATCGTGGGTAAAAATGGCTCCTTTATGTCTGCATGGCTATATAAAGGTGATGATAATGCGAGTAGTACTGACGCCCAACGAGAGCTAATTTCATTTCGTATCAATCAAGCATTTGCCAAAATGGGTTCTGGCTGGATGGTACATATAGATGCCGTTCGACGCCCTGCGCCAAATTACAGTGAGACAGGAGCATCACACTTCAGAGATCCAATATCAGCGGCAGTTGATGAAGAACGTCGTCAATACTTTGAAAGTTTAGGGACGTTATATGAAGGCTTTTTTGTCTTAACCTTAACGTGGTTCCCTCCATTACTGGCGCAAAGAAAAATAATAGAATTGATGTTTGATGATGATTCAGAAAAACACAGTAAAACATCACAAACTCATCACTTAATCGAGCAATTCCAAACAGAAACAAAAAATTTCGCAGATCGTCTTTCTTCATCAATATCACTAGTTCAATTATGTAGTGAAAAAGTAACCAATGAAGATGGCAGCGAAGTTACCCATGATAATCTACTGAGTTGGTTGCAATTCTGTTTAACCGGAATTATTCAACCTATATTATTACCAAACAATCCAATGTATATAGACGCTCTAATTGGTGGCCAAGAGCTTTATGCTGGCGTTGTTCCACGAATAGGCCGCAAATTTATTCAATGCGTGGCTATTGAAGGTTTCCCATTAAATTCTTATCCAGGAATATTATCTTCATTGGCTGAGTTAGCTATTGAATATCGCTGGTCAACACGATTTATATTTTTAGATAATTTTGAAGCGGTAAGTCATTTAGAAAAATTCCGTAAGAAATGGAAGCAAAAAATTCATGGTTTCTTTGATCAGATATTCAACACTGGTCGCGGAGCTGTCAATGAAGATGCTTTGAGTATGGTTGGCGATGCCTCAGCAGCCATAGCAGAAACGAATAGTGGCATGGTTAATCAAGGATACTACACAAATAACATCATCTTAATGGGGGAAGATAGGGCGCTTGTAGAAGCTTCAGCACGTCGAGTTGAAAAAGAGATTCAGCGTTTAGGGTTCGCATCCAGAACCGAAACGATAAATACAATGGACGCATTCTTTGGATCTTTACCTGGTCATGGCGTGGAAAATGTTAGGCGACCTCTCATGAACACCATGAACGTTGCTGATATGATTCCAACCAGCACTATTTGGACTGGTGAAAACTACGCCCCTAGTCCTCTATATCAGCCAAATGCTCCAGCACTCATGAGTTGTGTTACAAACGGCAGCTCTCCTTTTAGGTTAAATCTACACGTTCGTGATCTAGGTCATGGTTTTATGTTTGGCCCAACACGTTCAGGAAAATCAACCCATTTATCAACTATTGCCATGCAGTTTTTAAGATATTTAGGCTCTCGCGTTTATAGTTTTGATAAAGGGATGTCAATGTACCCCACTTGTAAAGCTGTTGGGGGAAATCATTTCACTGTTGCTGCCAATGATGACAAATTATCTTTCGCTCCGTTATCAATATTAAAAACCAGGAGTGATCAAGCGTGGGCAATGGAATGGATAGATACTATTCTGGCGTTAAACGGGGTTACAACAACAGCAGCCCAGCGTAACGAAATTGCAAAAGCAATCGTCAATATGGCAGCGAGTAATTCTAAAACCATATCTGAGTTTTCATTATTAATTCAGGATGAAGGTATAAGGGATGCACTGAAACAATACACAGTTGATGGTTTGATGGGCCATTTACTTGATGCAGAGGAAGATGGATTAACTCTTGCGGATTTCATAACATTTGAAATTGAAGATTTAATGAACCTAGGCGAAAAATTTGCGCTTCCAGTTCTTCTTTATTTATTCCGACGTATAGAAACATCTTTAGATGGTCGACCAACATTAATCATTCTTGATGAAGCATGGATAATGTTAGGCCATGACGTATTCCGTGAAAAAATTCGTGAGTGGCTTAAAACCCTCGCTAAATTGAATTGCAGTGTATTAATGGCTACTCAAAACCTTTCTGATGCAAGTAATTCTGGAATATTAGACGTTATTGTCGAATCTACCGCCACGAAAATTTATCTTCCTAATGTTAACGCCAGAGAAGAATCTGCGGCAGCTCTCTATACCCGAATGGGCCTTAACCCTCGCCAAATTGAGATCATCGCTTCAGCGGTACCAAAACAAGATTACTACTTCGTAAGTGAGAAAGGTCGCAGGTTATACAACCTTGCATTAGGCCCGTTAGCACTCGCATTCGTGGGAAGTACAGATAAAGAGTCCATTGCTGCGATCAAGGAGTTAGAAGCCCGATACGGTGATGCTTGGGTACATGAATGGTTACGAATCAAAGGCATTAGCCTTAATGATTATGGAGTTGCAGCATGATTTTCAATCTGTTCAAAAAGAAAGAAAAAATTTTAGCGGCTAAAGTTTCTCAAACCGATAACCCATATTTAAATGCACGTCGGACTTGGAATGGTCATGTTTCAGGGGTTATGTCAGCTATTCAGATCTGGCAGGTAGTTGGCATACTGGCTCTCCTAATTGCTTTAACAGCCGTAGGAGGAAGGTTATGTCAGCTATTCAGATCTGGCAGGTAGTTGGCATACTGGCTCTCCTAATTGCTTTAACAGCCGTAGGAGGAATAATTAAGATTGGTAGCCAGTCAAAATTTGTTCCTCTGGTTTTTCAGCAAGATAGTACGGGGAATACTCTTTCTGTAACTCGCGCTGACAAGATACCTGATGCAAAAATTGAAGACTATAGGACTACAGCAGCTAAGTTTATTGAAAATATTCGGCTAGTTACCGCTGATTCAAGTTTACAAAGAAAGGCTGTTTTACAAACTTATTCTTATCTATCCGCGAAAGATCCATCAACAATAAAAGCCAATGAATACCTTAATAGCAGTAAAGAAGCTAATCCATTTAATCGGGCAACTAAAGAATTAGTCAGTGTTGATGTTAAATCAGTAATGATTATTTCAGATGAATCATGGCAAGTAGATTGGGAGGAAACATTGAGGGGAAGAGATGGAACTCTAAAAGGTAAACCATACATGATGAGAGCCATTGTTAATTTATATCAGAATCAACCAACAGATGATAATGCAGAAGTTGAAGTGTTACGTAATCCCCACTTTATCTTTGTTCGTGATTTTAATTGGTCAAAACCACTTTAACTAGGGGCTAAAAAATGAAAAAAACAATTATCTCTATATTAGCCCTTAGTGTTTTGGCTACACCCTCATATTCTGTTCTTGCTGATGATTTAGCCGACCAATATTTTTCAAAAGAAACTCGGCAATTAACACCTCAAGAAAAAGCCGCGATTGCTATTGGTGAAAAATGGCAAACAGGCAATGCTACCAGCAAACCTGTAGCGGCGGCTGATGGATCTATTCGGTTTATTTTTGGTTCCGGACAAATTCAGATTTTATGCGCTGTTCTTCAAGTTTGTGATATTGCATTACAACCAGGAGAGCAAGTTAACAGCATTAATGCTGGCGACCCACGCTTTATTGTTGAACCTGCTATTACTGGATCTGGTGCTTCTGAACAATTACATCTGATTGTGAAGCCATTAGATGTTGGCCTAGATACATCGCTTGTCGTCGGAACAGATCGCAGAACATATCATTTTCGTCTTCGTTCTTCCCGCAAAGAGTTTATGCCGTTAGTTTCATTCACCTACCCCGAAGATGCTCAAGCTAAATGGGCAGCAATTCAGGCGAGAGAGAAGAAAGAGAAGACTGATAATACCATTCCACAAACTGGTGAATATCTTGGGAACTTAAACTTCAATTACGATATTTCCGGATCAGCTCGTTGGAAGCCAACCCGAGTATATAACGATGGTACAAAAACCATTATTGAAATGTCGTCTGAAATGCGTCAGTCCGAAGCACCAACTCTATTAGTTGTTAGAAAAAATGGAGGGGTGTTCAGTGACCCTGAAACGGTAATGGTTAACTATCGAGTACAAGGAAATCGTTACATAGTAGACACGATTTTTGACAAGGCAATGCTCGTTGTCGGTGTCGGCTCAAGTCAAGACCGCGTAACAATTACCCGAGGGAAATAACAATGCGGAAAATTCTTGTTCTGACTTTATTAGTTTTCAGTATCGCGGGGTGTATATCCTCACCAAACGGCAATTATGCGAGTGCGCCAATTGGCTTCGATCAAAAAATGGCAGAGGACACAGTTAAACAACTTGTTTTGTTATACCCGCCAGCGCATACCCGCTTCACTTTAAAGCAGTCTCCTACTGATGCTTATGGTGCATATTTAGTTAAATCTCTTCGCCTTAAGGGTTATGCCATAGCTGAGCTATCACACACAGATAAGCAAGCTGCAAGTAAAACCGCGTTCTCTTCAAGCACAAATATGACGTTGGAATACATCGTTGATTCTGTAGCCAATACAAATCTTTATCGTGTCACGATAAATGTGGGTAAACAGACATTAAGTAGGGCTTACGTCTCACAGAACGGCAGTATCTATCCGTCAGTATCTTGGGCGAGGAAGGAATAAGACTATGGCAAATGCAAATACCGATAATCAAATGTCTCCATCCAACTCTCCTGGTTCAATAGGAAAAACGGGTGTTCGTCGAGTGAATAATCTTCCGCTAATTATTGTTCTCTCTGTGATAACAATATTTATCGCTATTATTGCTATGGTTGCAGTAAAAAGGTCTGACCAACAAAATCAAGCCCCTGAAACCCCAAAATCAGAAAAAACAGTTAGCAGCTCTTCAATGGCCGCAGATATTGTCGCTGGCCATAATAACGGTATTATCCCACCAGAACAGATTACCGCCCCAACTCAACCATCAGAACCAACTGAGCCAACAGAACCAACAACAGCGATTCCAGTTGCAAAAGTTGATAACCCAAATGAACCACCAGTACCTCCTCGTAATAACGGGAGCCGCCAAGATATACCTAACGATCCCGATTTAGACCGTATAAAAATGGCAAAGCTGCAACAATTTGAAGAAGCAGTTAAAGCTAAGACAACTGTTTCTATTCCAACACTTCGCGATAATGCAACCGGCGCAGATGGGGCAACACCGACAAGAGATCAAACCTTGGCGCGCTTAGAAGCTGTTCGGCGTCAAATTGATCAAACACAAAATGAAGACCCAACTTCGGCCTACAAAAAACGCTTACAGCAATTGCAAGGTAATGGCGGGATGAGCGGAGATAACGCGAGTTCTGGCGGTGATGGCCTTGCTACATCCAGTAGCAACGATATTGAACAATTTGCCGGTACTGGCGTAACAGACCGTTGGGCATTGAATACAAAAGTTGAAGCTCCTCGTTCACCATTTGAAATTAGAGCTGGTGCGGTTGTTCCTGGCGTAATGATCAGTGGCGTTAATTCTGATTTGCCTGGTCAAATAATGGGCCAAGTGACACAAGATGTATTTGATACTCCAACGGGCAAATATCTATTAATTCCTCAAGGAACTCGGCTGACTGGCTCATACACAAGTGATGTCGCTTTTGGTCAGTCAGCAGTAATGATTGCTTGGCAACGTATGATTTTCCCTGATGGAAAGGCGCTAGATATTGCAGCAATGCCCGGAGCTGATAGTGCCGGTTATTCCGGCTTCCGAGATCAAGTTAATAATCATTTATTCAGGATATTTTCCTCAGCATTCCTACTCTCTGGCGTTACTGCGGGGGTGACGTATAGCCAAGGGAGAAATGAGAACAGCAATGGGAATAATAGCCCTACCGCAAGCAGCGCATTAAGTGAAGCGTTAGGTCAACAGTTTGGCCAAGTCACCGCCCAAATGATTGCCAAGAATTTAAACATTGCACCAACTTTAGAAATTCGTCCTGGTTATCGCTTCAATATTATTGTCATTAAAGATATGACATTTAAAAAACCTTATAAATCATTTGATTACTAACCTTTGAGGGATGTGTTATGACTTTTTTAAACAACCGTTCTTTAGCCGCTAAAATTATGTTCTTGGTCGCGCTATCAGGTTCGCCAGTAACACAAACATCCTATGCGGGTGGTATTCCGGTAATGGATTTGACCAATTTAACGCAAAACATCATGACTGCGATGGAAAGTGTAGCGCAGACACTCAAACAGATTGAACAGTATAAAACTCAGCTTCAGCAATACGAGAATATGCTGCAAAACACTATGGCTCCGGCTGCATGGATATGGGATCAAGCCAACAACACAATTAACGACTTAATGCGTTCTGTAGACACATTGAATTATTACAAACAGCAGGTTGGCAGTATTGATAAATACTTGGATCAGTATCAAGACGTCACTTGGTATCGCAACTCTCCATGTTTCAAAGGTAAGAGCTGTTCACCTCAACAGATGCAAGCAATTCGCGACACTATCGCTGCCAGTTCTGAAGCACAGAAACGCAGTAATGATGCAATGTTACGCGGCGTGGATCAGCAACAAGTATCTCTACAAAACGATGCCCGACAGTTGGTGAACTTACAGCAACAAGCCCAAGGAGCTACAGGGCAAATGGCAGCAATGCAATACGCCAATCAATTAGCCAGTTCCCAAACTAATCAGCTTTTACAAATTCGCGGTTTACTGCTGGCACAACAAACAGCGACAGCTACACGCGCCGCCGCAGTTAATGCAAAAGAATCGATTGAAACAGCTGGGGCCGAGAGTTTCCGAGCTGGCAGCTTAGATAAAAGCCCAGTGAAAAAATGGTAATCATAGGAGATCGCATGAAAATGAAAAAACATCTTTTTCTGGCGTTAACAATCTCAGTTGTTGGTTTTCTAGTTGGCTGCGACAACCCAACAGTTGCAACAGAAAAACAGCCATGTGAAAACAAAAATGAGTTAACAAAAGCTGAACAACAGGCGATTGCTAGTGACTGTTTTAGAACTGGTAATTTCGAAAAAAGTCCTGATAAAAAGTGGTAACGCCATGAAAAAGATCTCTCTGTCCGTATTAGCTGTAGTGCTCCTGATTGTGGCTGTTCAGGCGCAAGCTGGCACCGGCATTAATAGTGCTGGCTTACTTGATGACATATTAGAACGTTTCGCTAATACGGCCTCCGGATGGGGAGATCGCATAGTGAGCTATGGTCTGTGGCTATTTTGGGGACTAACCCTTCTTAGCATGGTATGGACTTACGGCATGATGGTATTAAAGAAATCGGATATTCAAGAGTTCTTTGCGGAAACAATACGTTTTCTAGCCGCCACCGGTTTCTTTTTATGGATATTAGTTAATGGCCCAGCCATTGCTATTTCAATCATTAATACCTGCCGCCAAATAGCGGCTAACGCTTCTGGTTTAAGTAATGCTTTATCACCGTCAGGCATTGTAGATATTGGTTTCGATATTGCCGGAAAAGTGGTTGATAAATCATCTATATGGTCACCGGCTGACTCCACTGTTGGACTGTTGGTTGCAACCGTTATTTTATGCATGTTGGCCCTAGTCGCAATCAACATGCTCTTAATGCTAATTACCGGCTGGCTCTTAGCTTACGCTGGCGTTTTTATTCTTGGATTCGGCGGTGGCCATTGGACTCAAGATATTGCCATAGCGTATTACAAGCAAGTACTCGGGGTAGGTATACAGACTTTCGTCATGATCCTCTTAGTCGGTATTGGGCAATCATTTATTGACCAGTATTACGCGGCGATGGGTGATGATATGGCCCTTAAAGAATTGTTGGTTATGCTCGTTGCTTCCTTCGTTCTATTAATGTTAGTTGCTCAATTACCACCAATGTTTGCAGGAATTGTCGGAGCCGGTTCTGGAGGCGGTTCATTGGCGTTCGGTATGGGGGCGGCCCTTGGGGCAGCAGGTATGGCCGCAGCTACAGCAGGTGCCGCAGGTGCCGCCGCAATCAGTGGAGCAACAAGCGCCGCAGGTGGAGTGTCAGCGCTTCAGGCAGCATTTGAATCAGCGCAGCAAAGCATGGACGCTGGCAGCAGCCCTGGTGGTGAAGGACGTAGCTCTTCAGGTGGAAGTCTTTCAGAAGCAATGGGAAGGGCGGGGGGTTTTGCTAAGTCGATGGGATCAAGTCTTGTCGATGCTGCCCGTGATGTTGCTCAAGAAAAAGCTGGAGCAATAAAAGACTCAATTCAGGAAAGAGTCTCTGAAACCACTGGTGGAAAAATGGCTGACTCGATCCGTGAAAGTAGTGGAATGAATAATGGAAATGATAACAGTCAATTTGATGGTGATGGTCTAGGGGCTGGAAACAATGCAGGAAATAGCGCTTCTACACCAGAAACCGATGAAGAAATGATTGATCAATTTGTTAATAAAAAATGATGGGCAGGAGCTTAATTATGAACACAACAAATACATCAGCAGGAGAATAACTATGGTTTTCCTTGATCTACCACCTCAATTACATGAGCGCGTTGTTTGTTCAATTACCTCTGCATTAAAGTACGAGGTACCGGCCAACATTGTACTTGGTATCGCTGAAAAAGAAGGCGGTAAGCCAGGGCAATGGGTCAAAAATACCAACGGTACTCACGATGTTGGCCCATTACAGTTTAATACTCAGTATTTAAAAGAATTAAGCAAGTATGGAATTACCGCAGAAGATGTCGCTCAAGCGGGGTGTTATTCATATGATCTTGCTGCCTGGAGGTTGCGTGGCCATCTTATGAATGACAAGGGAGATATATGGACAAGAGCCGCCAATTATCATTCCCGAACACCAAAGTTTAATGCGCCATATCGTGCTGACCTGATACAGAAAGCAACTAAATGGGGAGATTGGCTTGAAGCGCGATTTGTAACTTATACGGTTACGACTCCTGGAGCGGCCCCTGCGAGGATTGCTAGCAGAATTACGACTGTAGCCAAACCACAAAGTGAAATTGTTAAGAAAACAATTGAAGTTAAATCGATTAGTAATATTGAAAAAAAATACAATCCGGCAGCAGCTCAAGCGCTTGCTTCCGTATTTGCTCCCAAAATGGGAAATAATTAATACAGGTATCACTCAGTTTTAAACGGTTAAATGTAGTTAAAATTTGCTAACTCACAAAATCCCCAATTCTGGCGTGATTTTGGCGGAGCTTGCCCAATTGATAGAAAGGCATTTAAAAATGAAAAGCTGGTATCTGTTATCATACAAATATGGACAGGTTAAAAGAGTTCAATTTGGTTTAGATAGATTGGGCGTTAATAGTTTTAGCCCAAGTATACAGGTGGAAAAAGTTAGATCTGACAGCGGAACTATACGCCTTGTAAATGAACCGATGTTTCCTACATATTTATTTGTAGAGTTTGACATTGAGTCAATACATACAACAACAATAAGTTCAACACTTGGCGTAAATTACTTTGTTAAGTTCGGAACAGAACCAAAACCAATTCCATTATCACTAATACACCAACTAATGAATAGGTCTGAATGTAGTAGTCAAAGAAATGAAGAAGTCGATGAAATAGCTACTATCCCAGATAAAAAATTACGCTGCGCTTTATTTATTAAGTTGATAACGCAGATACCAGATAGTTATGAACAAAATTCATTAATTAAAACTCATCATTTACCAGCTACACAGCAAACATTATCTAGCTAATAGCATTAAAAAGGCAGACAAAATGCAAAGAGAAAACCTATTATTTATCATGGTAGCAATCATTATTTCATCATCAGTATACGCTGATGATGGCAGTGATGATATTTATCGTATAAGCGATGACTATATATCAAGTATTCAAATTGAACGCCCTATATTAGTGAGCAGCAATACACCAAGTCGCCTACTATCGGCCTCATCATCCTCTCCGCAGATTGTAGAACCACCTAAAAAACCGACCATACAACTTGTCGCTCTCAACAACATAATTCAAAGTGGGATACCCTCCCCAATTGAATTCAGAGGTGGAGGAGCTGATAATCAGTCGTTCTATGACGCAATACGAAAAATAGCGCCTACTGGATGGACAATATCAATCTCAGGCGACATAGATAAAGATTTTAAAAATAAGAAATTCAAATGGGTAGGAAATGACCTATGGTTGAATATTCTACAAAGGGTTTTAGCTGAGAATAATATTAACGGTTATGTGAACTGGTCATTAAAGAGAATTTCATTTGTTTATTCACAAAATGAAAAAAACAAGCAAACTACATTGATTACACCAAATGTTCCGATGACCACAACCTCAGTTGCCGTTCAGAACGATAACAAGAACCCATTTAATAGCAAGAGTGCTATTAGCAAACCGACTCCAGAAAAAATAATACCGCCACTAAAAATATGGAATGCCAATGTGGGATTAACGCTACACAGTACACTTCTAAAATGGAGTGGTGAAGTGCCATGTAACATTATAGGCAAGTGGACTATAAACTGGAACTCTTCAAAGGATTATTCGATAGACTCAGCTTTAACATTCAGAGGCGAATATCTTGATGCAGTAACCCAGCTTTTTAATTTGTATAAAAAAGCAAATTCCCCGTTATTTATTGATGTGTATAAAACACAATGTTTAATCATTGTTAGCGATGCTAGCGAAAATAAAAAATAATTTGGGCGACATATGAAAATTAAATTAATAACTGCTTGTGTCATGGCGGCGCTGCTTTCTGGTTGCTCAATTGGCCGTATTAATAAAGTAATAGATTCCGCGCAGTCAGATTCTGAAAAAGTCAGCAATATGATTGCAGAAACGGCAACTGTTAGACCGCCAGTTAAAATCCATGATGAGCAATGGATTAACCCTATTCCGATTAAGTCAGCAACAGCAGATATTCCGGCAGCAATGATTAATTGCGTGATCACTTATAAACCAGTACGGCCTCAAGATGTGTATCAGTTCGGCCAGGACGTTACGCAGCAGTGCAATATTCCAGTTCGAATTTCACCTGATGCAGCCGCTATGTTATCAGGCAATAGCAGCACTGGAGGCGGTGGACGGCCAACCAATCAAATGAGCAGCGTTCCAGCTCCGATTGTTCCCCCTGAAGCTAACGGCATGGTTCCACTACAGACGTTGGGAACCATGCAACCAGGTAACAATGGTAGCGTGGCTTATAGCGGCGGTGTAGCCCGTAAAATTACAGATGTGGCATTCTCTGGCAACGTGGCACGTCTACTCGATATTGTCACTTCTCGCCTTGGCGTGTCGTGGCGATATGAAAACGGTGAAATCACTATTTTCTATCTCCAAACTAAGCGATTTGATATCGATACAACAAACGCCAAATACTCGCTAGAAAACCAACAAAAAAGCGGCTTATCAACCCAAAGCGGAAATTCCGGTAGCAGTAATAACTCGTCAAGTGGGATATCTGGTACTAGCGGCTCTAGCACACTGCAAACAACTGAAATGTCGAATGATATCTATGGAGACATTCAAAAAACGGTTGAAAGTATGTTAACGCCAGGAGTAGGGCGAGTAAGCATAAATCAAACCTCTGGTGTCGTTGTTGTAACCGATGTTCCCAACGTGGTGCGTAATATTGGTGAGTATCTGCAAGATGAGAACAGTAAACTTTCCAAACAGGTTTTATTTAAAGTTGTCATTTACACTATTACATCTGAAGTTTCTGATAATGTTGGAATTGATTGGGATATTATCTTTAAATCCCTGTCAGGAAAATATGGTATAAACCTTGCCAGCTCATCAGGATTAAGTACCGATTTGGCGAATGGGAGTTTTGAAATTTTAGATACTGCTACCGGTAAAGCAGCTCAATTTGCCGGTTCTCAGTTCATGCTTCAAGCATTGTCAAAACAAGCTAATGTAACAGATACAAAAACGCTTAATTTAATGACCACAAACTTGGCTACAGCTGGCTTATTAATCGGTAAACAAACCACTTATTTACAGCGTTCATCTATAACATCAATTGGTAGTGGTAATTCGTCTGAGCCGGTTCAGTCATTAGAACCAGGACAAATAACCACTGGTACCAATATTGTTATATTACCAAAAATATTAAATGATAATGAAAAGATGATGTTGACAATGATGTTAGATATAACGTCATTGAATAAATTAAGGAAAATAGATACCGCAGATAAAAAATTAAGTATTGAAGGGCCGGATTCTGATTCCAGTTCTATTCCACAACGGATTTGGTTGAAACCAGGTGAAACAATCCTCATGAGTGGCTTTGAACAGATTGTGAAGGATGGCAGTAAGCAGGGCATGGGTGATCCAAATAATATCATTATGGGCGGTAACATGTCAGGCAGTGATAAGAAACAGTCTTTCGTCATTACTATTACGCCTATTCTTCGCTAAGGAGTATTTATGGCTACTGAAACGAAGGAAAGGAAAAAGATACGGGTAGTAACTTATAACAATAGACAATTTGTCGTCGGGCTGGAATGGAGAAGCATTACTGGCGGCAGAAACTTTATGAAGGAAGTGAAGCGAATAGGCAAAGAGGAAAAACTTGATGTTGTTGCAATAAGACAGACGGAATCAGTCCAAGCCGGTTTTGCGCCACAAACAGACATTCCATTGAAAGGGAAGTATTCATTTTCAATTTCACTTGTCTCTCTGTTACCTGGTCGCTGGATTGGTGTATTTCCTGTTGCCCCCGATGATGCAAGTAATAATGAATATATTATTATTGCCACATCAGATGGAATTATATTCCCTGCAACAGATAAGATAATAATGGAAGATGAAGTTGAGCAAGAGGTTAATGACCTTAAATCTCGACTGGCATTAGCAGAAGGTGATTTCCACATATACGGTGACGCGAAAAAATTCTTTTGGGTAACGTCTGAAATTTCGTTAAGTGAAATTTTAGCGGCTAAAAATATGAAGAAAGAATATAAGCTGAAACTGTTAACATGGGGATTAACCAAAAAGCAGATCTACTTCTTTATTGCCTTATTTATCGCTGCGTTGTTTGCCATTTATTTAGTCAATGTGTATCTCGAAGCGAAAGCCGAAGAGGAAAGGCTTGAAAGAGTAGAAGCCAGAAAGAGAGCGGAAAAGATTAACGAAGAGGCCAGATATAAAGCCAGTCTGGACAGTTTAAAACATCCGTGGGTAACACAAGCGTCTATTCAAAACTTCATCAAAACGTGTGATAGCAAACTTCCAGCGATTCCTTTGTCTTTAGCTGGCCGTAAGCCTGTCACACTTGATTGTAGCCATAACAGTATGGACGCTCTCTATGAAAGGCTAGATGGTTCTTCAGTGGGTAGTACAGAGTTTAAAGAAAAGGTCGAAAAGTTATTTAATACCACCCCGTCATTTAACATGAAACAACCCTCTGTCGCGGGATTTTCTCTGGCGTTAGATAACAAGCCTGATGGTGATGATCCAGTTGCATCGATGAGTGAGCAGTTGAATAAGTTTGTTACGCTACTTCAGCGAAATAATATTGAGTTCACTTTAACTGATGCGCCATCCCCTGAAAAAAAGTTTGATGATCAAGGGGTGGAACTACCCTTACCTGACTGGAGAGAAATATATTTCTCTTATGATTCGATGTATCCACCGCGAGATATATTTAAACAGAACAATTTAAGCGGCATGAGAGTTACAAACATCATATACGTCATTAACAATGATACATCTGAAATTTTATATAAGGTTAAAGGGGTTATTTATTATGGTAAAAAGTAAGCTAATAAAGGATAGAGTTTATTTTCTATTGCTATCTATAATCATCTCTTGTTCTGTCAGTGCAAATGAAATAAGTGAAGTTAAATCAGTTTGGGATTTAGATGTATTGCAAAGCCAAACTACTTACCTCAAAGCCTTAGCTGCGTTTCAGGAGGCTAAAGATAAAAGCGGTGGAACAATGCCGATTGTCGGGAGTGTTGCACCAGGGGTTAACTCCGCACAAAAGATACTCTTACCACAAGTCATTAAAATTGTGGGTAATGGCAGTGGTCTATCGGTGAGATTGGTTTTATCTAATGGTACAGAAATGACCAAGAAGAAAGGCGACTCTATACCAGGGGGATATAAACTAACAAAAGTAACTCTTGATGAAGTGAGTATTTCTGATGCGGCGGGGACGTCCTTTATTCTTAGTGAGGTTGGCTCATGAAAGTTTTAAATTTATCCGGTATTGATGGTGTTGCTGATTATCATTTGCCAGCAAAATTAAAAGATGCAATGTGTCTGGTAAAAACAGACTTAGGCAATATTGAATTAAGGGTATCAAGCCACTTAATTAACTCTGCTGAAGTCATGGATTATGAGCGGCAACTAAAAAAAACAAACACAGAATTTAAATTAGTTCCCTCCAATATCGCTGAGATTGTAGAGCTAAATCAGCAAAGTGGGGTAACAACTCAAGAACAGTTAAATATTATTCACGGTAAAATATTTGAAATTTTTTCGGCGGCAACAGACGCGAGATCGTCCGATATACATTTTCGTTTACGCAGTAAGTTATGCAATGTCTTTTTTAGAGTCGATGGGAAGCTAAGATTCTATAAAGAGTTAACGCCAGAAGATGGTAAGTCATATATTAACTCTCTCTTCAATACACGGTGCGAAGACCGGAGTCATCAGTCAATTTCCTACCAAGAACCTTGTGGGGCGAAAGTTAGCGAGGATTTTGTACAGCCATTGGGGTTAAGTGGGGGGCGCTTTGCCAGTCGGCCTGTTGCTGATGGGGGGATGGTTGCTGTTATTCGTCTTATCTCTCGACGAAATGAAATTCTGTCAATGGAACAGCTGGGTTTAACTGACACTGAAATAGAAACGTTGGAGCGGGCTATAGCAAAGCCTACCGGAGTGATATTTCTAACCGGCCCTATGGGATCGGGGAAAAGTACCCTGGCTCAGGTTGTTTGTGAACTGCTCACCAGTCGAGATCCAGGGATACACCTTTTAACGGTGGAGAACCCTGTGGAATCCCCGATTAAAGGTGCTGTTCAAACGTCACTTGGAACGGGAGAGGAGTGGTGGGAAGCAATTAAAAGCATGATGCGCCTGGATTTAAACTGGATACTGATTGGTGAAGTTCGTGATCCCCTTTCGGCTTCAGCAGCTATTGAAGCGGCTCAAACCGGCCACAATGTACTGACAACAATCCATACCACATTTCCTATTGATACTATTTCTCGGTTAAAAAGTCTTAATGTACAAAGTGATTTGATTACTGATGCGTCATTGATTACCTGCCTGGTTGGTCAACGACTAGCTCCAAAGCTGTGTCCCTCATGTAAACAAAAGTACACGGATAGCAGCAAATCGGTTGCACCAGTAATTAAAAAGATTATTGATAAACACTGTGATATTGACAGTATTTATTTGAAAAACCCTCAAGGATGTTCTGAATGCTCAGGGGCTGGAGTAAAAGGCCGTGTGGGTATATTTGAAGTCATTGAAGTCGATGCAAACTTTATGGATATTTATCATAGCCAGGGGAAAATAAAGGCTTATGAACATTGGTATATAAATGGTGGGGCCACGTTATGTACTAATACTCTTCGTTTAATTAATAACGGTGAAATTGATCCTGTTTTAAGTCATAAAGACGTTTGTAATTTGGATCGCGACTATCTCATTTTTACTGATGAAGTTAGAGCCGCAGCCAAAATGAATAGAGAGAAGATAAATGAATAAGTTTAATCGTGCTCTTTATAAAATGACGTTCAATGTTAATGACCGAGAGGATATTTATGATAACTTCAGACAATATCTTGTAGATGGTCAATCTATTGATAAAACATTCAAGAATATGATTGTTAACTATACCCGCCGAGGGAAAAACCCCAATAGCCCGATGGCTGATATTTTAAGGGAATGGGAGGAGAAATTTAAACTTGGCTTAACACTAGGTGAATCCTTAAGAGGATGGATACCCGAACAAGAGTTGAGTGTCATAGATGCTTGTGATGCAGCTGGACGGCCTTGGGATGGTTTTCAAAAAGCAACTAAGATAGCAAGATCTGCGGAAAGAATTAAAAAAACTATCAAGGGTGCTTTTTTTACCAGTATCTACATGTTTTTACTTTCTTTTGTTTTACTGGCTTTTGCTTGCTCACTGCTTGTACCAACGTTGCTCGAAGCGGTGCCTTTATTTAGATGGAGTACCACACAGAAATTTGTTTATTATTTCTATATGTTTATCAGTGGTTATTGGTGGGCGTTAATCGCCGTTTGTTTGATAGTGGGATATCTTATTTATCATTCATTAGACAGGTGGACGGGCAACTCACGATTTCATGCCGATAAGTTTGTTCCGTATTCTCTATATAAAGAAATGCATGGCGCAACATTTATTATCAATGTAGACGCGATGTTGTCAGCTGGAATACCACTAAAAGATTCACTGATTAAAATACGGAACATGTCTGATTCTGATTGGTTGATAGAAAGGGTTAATGGTGCAATATCAGGTTTAACTGATGGGGAAGAAAATTTAGGGCTAGCATTAGATATTTCTAACTTTGAATTTCCAAGTGAAGACGCAATTATTAAAATGCAGAGCCTTTTTGAAACCGCTAATAAAGAGGGTTCATTAGAGCGTTTTGGTGAACGTCAACTTGAAAATACAATATCGAGAGTAGAAAGAAAAACAGCAGTCATTAAAGTTGCAAGTATGATTTTTGGTGCCGGTTGCACCGTCGGAATCTTCTTTGTCATGTACAGTTTAATTCAACAAGTATTTAACATTTAAATAGGAATATAAATAAGATGAAAATTTTAAAGAAAGGTCTTAATGCTATTACTGATGAAACGATTGCTAAAGTCGTTGGCTTTCTATTCCTGGCAGGGGTCGTTGTGGCCGGTGTTGTTTTGAATGGCAAAATAGGCTCAACAACAATGGTTAATGCCATGAGCACATTACTTAACGAAACAAAGGGGTTAAGAACGTCAACAGGTTACGGTACAGGAAACCTAACGCCAGCGTTAATTCGTTCAAAAGCCATTCAAAAGGGGCTAAAAATTGATGGTGATAATCTTTATAACCCAACTAACGGGCCTGTCACTATTACGGGGGCAGGAATGACCTTTACATTAGCAACCAGTAAAGTGAAAGATGAAGACTGTATGAAGTTGGCGACAACATTAAGTGGTGCTGATATTGAGTCAATGAAAATAAATAGCGGCTCAGCAGTAACAAGTGAAATGTCACAAATAGATGCGGCTAATCAATGCAACGCAGGAAAAGAAAATACAATTTCAATTACTTCTTACTAATATATAAGGTCTATTGTGACAGAATCCTTGCTCAAAGATTCTGGCTTTGTTGATTTATATCTTGGTGATGATTATACCGATATAAAAGGCATGATAGGGGCAAGCAACAGGCTTGCCCCTGCGCCAGAAATATTAAAAAAAGATATCGAGAGTTTAAGACAACAATGTTTGAATTTTTTTCATGCAGAAAAAAGGAATGAATTCTCTATTTTTTATGGTGAACGGTTGTACAGGGTAACAACCACTATTGATGTTTATCAAAATATTGGTTTTGTTATCAGACAAACGCCGAATGAATTATTCACTCTACAAAAAGTCGGTCTATCATCTGATCTTATAAAGCTCATTAGCCAGAATAATAATTCTGGTTTAGTTTTAGTTTCAGGAAAAATGGGGGCAGGGAAGACAACCACGGCAGCGGCTATGATTTGCCACAGAATTAAGGAGAGCGGAAACCTTGGTGTTTCAATAGAAGATCCGATAGAAACATTACTCGGTGGAAAACATGGTGATGGTCGCTGTATTCAACTGGAAGTCTCTGATAATGAGGGATACCCGCTAGCGATAAAGCGGGCCTTGAGAATGGGGGCCAATAATATCCTCATAGGGGAAATACGAGACGCGCAGACAGCCCATGAAGTTATGAAAGCATCTCTGAATGGTGCATTCATTGTTGCTACTATTCATGCGAATAACTGTATTGATGCAATTGAACGATATTCTATTTTCTGTAATGAAATAAACAGTAAAGCAAACTCGATAATTGCAAAATCACTTTTTATTGTCACTAATCAAGTGTTAATTCCATCTATATATGAAAGCAATATAAGGGGTTATACCTGTACAGTGAATGGTTACGATATTCGCGCGAATACAACTATTCAGGCAAAAATCAGAGACGGAAATTTCCAAACCTTAAAAGATGAATTTGACAGCATCAATCAAAAGCAAATGCGACATTCTCTATAATATGAGGTGGTAATGAAAAAATTTAAAAAAGGATTGGCGGCGATATCAGGGCAAACAATCGCTTTAATTGCTGGCCTAATTGTACTGGCAACAATTACCGTACCGGCAGTTAATCTGCTTCAACGTGACCAGTCATACAGCGTGGCGGCGAGTCACGCTAATCGTGTAGAAAAAGCCGTTAATAAATATATTCTTGAACAATCCGCTATTGTTGGTGCGGGATCTACAGCCAGTAGTCCTTATACTATTGATGTTCCGTTGTTAATCAGTAAAGGGTATTTGCCTAGTGGCTTTGCCGCACAAAATAATTTCTCAAGTACCTATAAAACGCTAGTTTTCCAACCTTCGACGCAAAAATTCCATAGCATGACCTTTCTTGATGGGGGCACTCAGCTAAGCATGAGTGCCGCCAGGAAGTTTGCGACACGAATTGGTGATAGTGGTGGCGTCATTGAAAACGGGGTTGCCAATGGCGTACAGGGCTTATGGAGCGAAAACCTATCAGCATTCGGGGGGTTTAATCCAGGCGATGGCCATGTCGTGATCGCGGGGTTCTTCTCAAATGGTTCCGTGGTTAATGAGTATTTGTACCGTAAAGCGGTTCCTGGCCACCCCGAACTAAACACAATGAGCACCGCCTTAAATATGGGTGCAAATGATATCAATGCGATACGCAACATCAATGCGACAGGTAATGCCGTAGTACAAGGCAATATCACAGCAGGGAACACAGTAGCGGCCACAACGGTTAACGCAACATCCGTTACAGCGACAGGTACGGTAAAGGCCGGAACTACAGATACAACAGGAGATACCTATACAGGGAATTGGTACAGAACGCGGGGGGATACCGGTTGGTACTCTGAAAAGTGGGGCGGTGGCTGGCATATGACAGATGGAACTTATCTAAGAGCCTATGGCGGCAAATCAATATATACAACGGGCATTGTGAAAGCGGCCACGTTCCAGCCAGACCAAATTAATGTGATCAATACGGGGTGTCCTGAAAATGGGCGGATTAGCCGTGATGCCGCCGGTGGTGGGTTAAATTGTAAAAATGGTACATGGCAAGGTGCGGGTTCTACCATAAATTTCAATGCAACAGTGTATCAATATGTTGGTGATGGTGGTCGTTGTCCTGCTAATCACGTTGTTACTGGCGTCGGTGGTTTCTATGCTACGTATACGGCTGGTTATGTCTATTGCGCCCCGGTTCAATAAGTCTAAATCTCACCACTCTAGATTATTTTAGGAATATTTAATGAGTATGGTCACTGGATTTATTGTTATAACATTTCTTGCTTCAATGCTTATATTGATCTCTATATTTTTTGCCTTATGGCCGGAGAAAGAACGTGAATGTACAGAAGACAAAATAAACAAGATGCTGAAACGCATTGATGAGCATTCATTTAGTAGGTGGTTATTAAATAGTAAAGTTGGTTTTATTATTGACCCAAGAAGAAAAATAAAGCCGTTATACAAACGTATACTAAATGTGTTTTCTATTATTGTTATGTGTGTATCTATTTCAATGTCTACTTATTACTATTTTAGCATTAAAGAATTTTTGGAGGTGAAAGATACCAGTGATATTAATGTTTCTGTACTGCGATCATTAAGTGTCAAATGCACAAAGGCTTCCGATGCGTTAACAAACGTGCCAAGTTATGAATATTATAATAAGTTATTTGAATGCCAAATTAATGATATCAAAGAAATAGTATTAAGACTCACATTGGCGCAACTTGTGTTTGAGAAAACCTCTTGTGGACTTCAAAGTAAAAAAACTCAGGTAAGTTGTAACGTAGACATTGAGAAGAGACTGGAACAGCTAGAGGGAGAAGGGAGAAACTTACGATTAAGGTTAAACAATGATGCTAATCAGAATTAAAGATTTAACTAAAGAGTTAATCCGGCCAAAATTATTCATGCCTGTTTTATTAATGTTATTCATTCTTATATTAACTTTATCTATTTGGATAAACATGGTATTAGAATAATTTTCACGAGGAAATAATGAAATATAAATCACTACCAAAAGAATTAGAATTAATAGAACATAGCATTTCAAATATCAATCTAGGGGAAAGAAAAGAAAACATTGAAAATGGTTTTAAACAACTCTTATTATCATGTAATGGAAAAGTTGATAGTGATTTTTATGGTGAAGCTGTTAAATTAAAATGCCTACTTATTAAACAGCGAAATACTCTCCGAATTTCCGGATGTGAAGAAGATTCTTTGCACAATTTAACCGCAGCAATCGAATTTTTTAAGGATTTATCTTGGAACTATTTCAGAACTACACTTCAAGCAGAAAGCATTGCTGATACGATAAGGTTGTATTTTGGCCCATGTCTGTTTGCACTAGTAATAACTACATTTTTCTTTGGAGCTTACATATTAGTAACGAGGTAATACTATGTTAGGAACAAATACCATAATGGTTATATTGTTTCTTTTTATTGGAGCAATTGGCTATAGCGCAGTAAATGAAAGTAACAGACAAGCTAGCATAATAGCTAGTGATCAAGGTGCAGCAACTACATTTTTTCTTTATGTTGAACAGTTAGATAAGTATTTAAGTGCTAATCCAACTTTTACAGGAAGTATAACAACACAAATAGAATTCCCTACGTGGTTAAGTAAAAATAACAATATAAATATGTATGCTGAGAATGGACGTGGTTATGTTTATATGTCAGCTAAATCTAACGTTTATGATTCACTCGTTTCTCGAACTGAAAACTCGTCAATGATTGGATTAACAGACAGTAACAGCATAATAACCAATTTGGGGCCAATTCCTAAACCGTCCGTAATTCCACAGAACTATATTGTGTATATGATTTGAGGAATATTATATTGGCTAACATCCTGTTTTTTTTAGTATCAGTAATCACAACAACGGCTATTGCATATTTACTACCAGTTATTGTTTCAAGAGCAGAGCAGGAAGTCCTTTCACAGTATGACGAAGTTAAGTTAGCGTCACAATATCGAACAGCGGTTGAACCTTTGCTGGCTCTTTTCCTGGCTTGTGTGGCTCCTGTTTTTTATGCGGTACAAAGTGATATCACTTTGTCTGTGTTTATTGGCTTGTTAGCGCTAGTGAGTTACATCGATATAATGAGGCAATGGGTGCCAGATATCTTAATCCATTTGCTGAGCTGGTACAGCCTGAGTTGCTTAGCGCTTGGATTCATTACTCCAGATGTGCTCTATTCACTGCTTTCCTTACTGCTATTGCTGCTGCCGTTCCTTGCTATCAATGCTTACAGTTGGATAAAGAATAGGAGCTACATCTATGCATCGGGTGATATCTACATTTTACTCTCTGTCGGCCTATGGCTAGATTATCGTTTTGCTTTATCAGCTGCCGCGCTAAGCATTTTATCCGCATCAATTTACGCAAAAATAGCGGAAAAAGAGAAAGTACCGTTTGTTCCCTTTATCTTATTTTCGCTACTTGTATTTTCTACTATATAACCAATTTGGAATCCACAGATGAAAGATATAGCTCAGGGATTTATCTTGATACTAACGTTATTAGTGCCACTAAGTAGTTATGCATATTGCTTTCAAGCAGCTGGTGACACTTATCAAATAGACCCTTTATTGCTTATATCTATCGCTGATGTAGAAAGTAGTATGAATTATAAAGCTATCGGGCAAAATAAAAAGAATGGCGTAGTGAAGTCAGAAGACCTTGGACTAATGCAGATAAATACATCTTGGCTACCCAAGTTAGGGAAATCATTTGGTATTACTCGCGAACATCTATTAAATAACCCCTGCCAAAATGTTTATGTCGGGGCTTATGTATTAGCAAATAACATTTCCAGCAATGGTGTTAATTGGGAATCAATTGGTGCATATAACGCCGGTTTTAAAAGCGCGAATGAAGAGTTTAGGCTTAGATATGCAAAAAAAGTATACAGTAAATACATAAATTTATTGCGTGGCAATAGAGCGATAATTATTGCCAAGGCAAGTCGAGGCGAACGAGTATAAAGTCATAAATAAAAGGAGTCACAGATGAGCATAAACAATAAAGACATTGAATTATTAAAACTAATTCTAATCAATAGAGATAAAGATATAGTTAAAATGAAAATAAATATAAAAAACCATGAGAAAATCCGTGGAAACATCAAGATATCTTTAGCGGCTTTTATAATAATATTTATAGGGGGTTTTATTGTTGGATTTAAAGGTTTTACGTTATTTATACTAATTGCATTAGGTGCATCCATACCTATTCATCTATATCAACTAAAAAAACACACTACATCACCAGAGGAGTTAAACATATCATCTTTAAATGATGAGATGATAGCTAACATTAGCAAATCTGGAAGTAAAGAACTTAAAGATGAACTACATAAACTTGTTGTTTCTCATGGTTATATAACATATTCAGGGATAAGTGGTATCTTATACGAAAACAACAAGGAAGAGAACAAACAAAGACTAAGTGAACTTATTAATAATGCAGGCAGTCAAGTAATGTTAAAACCGTAAGTTATTAATATAACAACTTAGAGCGATATTATTATGAAAAAAACAGTTATTCTACTTTTGTCTCTGGCCGTTTGTTTTTCAGCTTTACCGGCTAAAGCTGCTGATGCTTGTGAAGTAGTTATTTGCATGTATGGAAAAGTAACAGGAAACTCACAGAAAGAATGTAGCGGGGCTGAAGGTGATTTTTTTGGTCTGAATGGATTTAAAAAGAAAGGCCGGTTTGATCCCACAAAAACAGCTGAAATGCGCCAATCATTCTTAGAGCAATGCTCAACAGCTGATCCCACCAAAGTTAGTCAGATTATAAGTATGTTTGGTCGTATAAGGGGTTGATACCCATCAAAAACACACTCGTTATAGAGTGATAAGCTAGACAACACACAGCAAAATGCTATCATAATAACAAATTAGCTTTTAATTAATTAAAGCAAATCACAGATATGAAAGCATATATGGAGTGATTAATGGGCCAGCTGACCATCCGTACAACACCAGAACAAGAAGCTTTGATTGCAAAGGTACAAGCACTTAGTGGAGAAAAAACCGCAAGTAAAACGCTTATTGCTGCGCTTTACGAATTCGAACCCAATAGAGCAAAGATTAGAGAGTTACAGAAAAAAATTGAAGCATTAGAGAATGACTTTGATAATTTAAAAAGTGTTGTTGTCAATTACCAAAATAGTCAGAAAGCCCTCTTAAATATCAATATTTAACTCTTCTTACCATAGAAAATGGCCCAATAACTTGGGCCATTTTCTAAAGGACAACCTCAAATATAAACAAGGAATCTTTATGCAACAGAATAATATTTTTGTTGGGAATTTAGCTGCACCATTGGAAATGAAAGGTGAAAATGACAAGCTAATCTGTAAATTCACACTGATTGCTAATGAATATATAGGGAAAGACCCAAGTACAAATGAGAGTAAGTATAGGGAGGTTTCAATTCGCTTCACAGGGTTTGGAAAGGTAGCAACGCGCTTAGAAAAAGCTCTTTTGGTTGGTGATCAAGTAATAACTAGTTTTTCAATCAGTAATAACAATTACGAACGGGAAGGGAAAATGGTGTATGGCCATAATTTTATTGTGCAAGACTTCCAACTTGGAGCACCAGGTAAAGCACGTAAGGAAAGAACTTAGTTTCTATTGATGGCATTTTTCAGCATCCGGAGCAGTACCAGGATAGTGTTATGCTTGCAATCGGTGCTGGCCAGCTGCGGCGCCAGTTTCAATTATGATAGCAATTACCGGTTGCAACATTTGCCAGCAATTTAATACCAGGTAATCAGTTGAAGAAGATACAACTGCCAGCATTACGGTGACTCGATGCTCGCTGCCGGTCGCAGAAATGCCAGCATTTCGCCTTAAATACTTTCCTTTGGCGTGAAACACTTTTCCTATGGATCATAACCTCAGCATAAAATTTACTAAATTATTTCCAGATTATGTCGATAACACCAACAACTTCTTAACTATCTATAATAAAAGGATTTTTATGCACACAGTTATCATTATCTCTCTTGTAATATTATGTGTTGCGTTATCTCTATCCTGCTTTCTTCTTTTTTTAAACGCAAAAAGAAAAGATGAATATATTAATGATCCAAACGCATCATATAAGTTACTCTCAAATCTATGTTCCAATGTTAATAAAGGGAGTGATCTTGAAAGATTACTTGCTGAGATGCACGCTGCGGTAGTTCATTTAAAATATCGCAGAGATAACGAATAAATCTTACTAATAATTAAGCCCAAATTCACAGTTCTTGATTCGGGCTTTTTTTTTAAACTACCACAATTTACTTTCGCTTTTTTTAAACTCACCTTTTCTAAGACATTTACTTATTAGCTCTTTATATTTATCTTTATCTTCAAGCTTTATTTTTTTAATATCATCACAGGATGTGATTTCACTAGTTGGTGAAAAAATCTTGTAGCCCGCGAATCCTACAACAAATGTCACAGAAAAAATAATTACAATAAGTTTCATAAACACTCCATAAATTTATACTTCCCGACAAAATAACACCGTCAAAGTTGTCTTCACACATATCTGTGTCATTCTCTGCAAAAAACTCATAGATTCTATAACAAAGACGGCCATTTAGGGTGGTCAAATGGCCGTCTTTGGTTAAGATCTGCGTAGGGTACGGTTGCATCAGAAAGGAACAGGAAGCCCACTAGAAACGAGATGCATAGTAATGCCGCCTTTCGGCGGCTATTTGTTATTCAGAAAGTAAGAAAATATCAATCAAATTACTTGCTATCGCCAATACAGAGAAATCTCCAATATATTTATTTTCTTTGATTGAAGCAGTGGCTATTTCTTCACCTAACACCTCAGAAACCTCATATGCAAAAACCCCTGATGGATAGTTGTCACAATTTATACTTTTTATTTTTAATAATTTCTCTACTTCTTTAGCCAGACACAATATTTTATATGAAAACTCTATATTCCCTTCATTATCTTGTATTGCTTCAATAAGATTAGAATCATTTATTTTTGCAATTTTAACTGTTTGTTCCCAACCTGACTTTATATACATTGCTGTTATTGAAACATCTTCTGAATTCAATTCAATTTTATTATTACCAGATAACTTAGTAGTCATGTTCTTGCCCTCAAAAATATTTTTTCCTGGCGTCAACCTTCAATTGGTTAACCATCAGACCTATTGGGCTTTCGCCGCAAAAGGAGCAAAAGACTTTCTCAGCATAAGCGACTGGCAAGGAGGAGAGCGAAGCGATCCTTGCTGGACGATGCGAGAAAGTAAATTGCAACGCGGCGGGAGTAGAATAGGTATGAATTAATCTGAGTAAGGGCATTAAAGCTCTTTTGTTTTTAGGGAAGGAACTAAATAACAGTTCCTTTGCTACACCTTACATCAATCCTTGCTGTTTCAAGGCTTACTTTTTGTCGATTAGGAATCCAGCTACCATGCGGCCTCTTTAATACCACTGGTATCCAAAATCAACAACTGGAGCAGTATTCAAAGTTGTTCAATGCAAAGCAGGATTTAGTCGTCGAGTGCCAAAATCTACAAAACCCTAAACATAGGTTCTTAATTTATTGGCACTCTTTACACAGCTACGCTATAGCCATACCGTTCCAATTATCTTTATAGATAATATTGCCGTCACAACATTTCCATGTGATGGATTCGTAGCGTAACTGAAGGGTTTCGAGGTGTGTTCCTGTTTGCCCTCCAGGATGTAAACTCGGAGTAATCGCCGTCACTTTAACGTTTTCTAAAATTATATTAAAATATTCTTTTTCCATTCCTGAATCCAAAATATTATACATTTTTATTGTTGCAGATTTCAGTACCTGACCTTTACACAATGCACGATACAGAATAGGTGTAGTCTTATCGAATTCTTTTTGCATAGAAAACGGTGCATGAACTCTTGTACCTGTCAGTCGTCCTGTGTTCCCATCGGTAGGAATAGAAACATTATGATTAACTGACTTTAATTCAATAGCTCCCACTCTACCTACAACCAAAGAACCACCGACAATAGGTGAACCATTTTCATCAATTAACCAAAGATATGCGGGAATTGACATATTACATCCTTATAAATAAAAATTACCATTAAAATTCACATCGATTTTACCTTGGGTAAAACCTATTAAAGAACTTAGAAATAAGATAAATACATACACTCATCACGAATATTGAAAGTAATCTTGCTGACCATGTATCGAAATAGAAAATAAAAAATAGGGACAGCCAAACAGCAGCACCGCCGAGGAGTCCACCAAGTATGACCAGAACATTTTCGACTATCTTCTTCTTTATCAAAGATATTCTACCCATGATAACTATTCACCTTATCGTCAACCAGTTCCAGAATTTCGTTAAATGCTGGCATCCCCTGGGTTCGCCTTACAGACAGGGCATCAACAAAAGGTTTGAGTGCGGGTTCAAACAGAAAATAAAGAAGGTCATAATCCTTACTGCGTAATAAGTTATAAACTTCCGGTTCATCTACGCTCAGTTGTTCTGATGTTCTGATACACCGCTCTGTCATACCCCCTACGAGTAAAATGTTCCCCATAACACCACCTCTTACAGCGACAAAAAATGATGCGCGTTGTGCGATCGCTGTGGCTATTTTGGATGAAATGATTGAATTTGTCGCAATCCTACCAACCACTGAGAATATGGTACGACTGTAAATTTTATTTTGTTTATTTTCTGAGGTGTACTTATTGAATTGGTTAAATACTATTTGAATAGCATCAGTAATTCGGTCGTGATTAAGAATGCCGCTATCTATCGCTCGGACTATTCTTATTCTTTCTGTTTCATGTGAGTAACGTGAATCAGTATCAAAATAGCCATACGCCAGATAACCGAGGTCTAGAGGGACTGACAGAATGCCATGAATTAAGCCGATCACAGATTCAGGGGATACGATAACTTTGGCTATACGTGTTGCTATTTCATCATAACTGCTCATGCTAATTCCTTTTATTAGCCAGATCCATTTACTGAGGATATATCGTCTTAAAAGCAATGGCAACGGATACAAAAGTGTACAGACGGTATTCAACGGCTGGCATTCGCTAGCCGCCTTTCCCAGCTCTGCTCTTTCCTAATGACTTTGGATTTACCCCAAGGTGCCAAAACGCAAAAACCGCCCAAAATATGGCGGCTTTACTGATTAAAGAAAGTAACTTATTAATTATGTGAGATTTACCCCAACCAAGTGAAAGTGACAGCCATCATCGATGCCAGTGAATGAAGTAGTACAGGTAGCAGCAATCCCCCACTTAGCATCCTTGCCCAAGTAAAGATAATGGACAGAGATGTAATCAGAACAAACGTGCTTATGTTCTCATATTGGTTATGAATGAGAGAAAATAGCAGCGCGATAATGACTGCACCTAGCCACATAGTCCAGGCATGAGAAGACCGAAAAACGTTCAACATCACGCCACGAAACACAATTTCTTCGTTGATAGGTGCCAAAAGTAAAATAGTTAGAAATACCCCAGAAAGCAGTGAAAAAGGCTGATTAAGCAAATTTTGAACAAATTTTTCGGGTGCTGCACCAGTCAGTTTACCGTAACTGTATTCAGCAAAGTAAACCAGAACCACAGCTAAAATTGGCAATAATGATGACTTTTGCAATACTTTTCCAAACCCTAATGGGGAAACCCACCGATGATAAGGAACAAGCACTGCGAGAATAAATATCATACCGGCCGTATGCGATATTAATAGATGATAATTCCCAAATCCGTTGACCGCTGCCCAGTAGCTTGAATACGTTAATATAGAGAACCATCCCTTTGTAATAACGATTGCGGCAATGAGTACAATGGTGCTTTTTAATATTTTATCTTTAGTATTGAACACTTTTTTTACTTCTCCAATTCGCTATCCCTCTCCCCAAAGAGAGTTTATTTTGGGGTTGAAAATTTTAGTTTTCCAAATCCTTATTCATCTGCTTTTCTTCATGATATTTTATCGCCGCGTTGATCATGTCTTTCATCTCGGTTAAAAATTTTTTAGTTGTATTAAATGCATCCAAAACATCCTTATATTCAAAAAGTATTTCTTTTCCCTCACGGGTTTTCCCATTTCTGTGAACAATATCGTGTCTTAATTTAGTTAGTTTAATGATATTTTTCAAAATTGGTTTAGATGTTATTTGGTAATCTAACACAGCCTTATATACCTCATATATTTTAGGTATATTATGATATGACAAATCAGATAAATAATTCTGTACGGCTTTATTTAGTGGTTCATTACCTTTAAGTGCGTCTGAAAGCTTAATTTTTACATCATTCAACTCAGTAACGTTATTAATGGCATTGTCCCTGTATATGGAATTAGGTAAAACAATACTTTTAATCATGTCGCCCAGGCAACTTTCCATGATGGTGACGCAATAAGCTATTTGCATTTTATAAAAAGTTTCACTGGTATGCTCTTTCCCTTCGTCAAGAATTTCATCCAGTAAGGATATCGAGGATACATAAATATCAGTGTGGGGATTATTTTTCAGCCATTGCTGCTCTTCATATTCCTCGCGAGCCATGTCCTCCATAAAATCCTTATAATTATCATACTCTTTCTCTAGCTCCTGCCACTCGTCCGAATCCTCTTCCAGGTCAGGATCAGATAATCTTGCACGTATCCACGCTTCACGGCGGTTTTCCTCTTCATCCTCAAACCATTGCTTGGTACTGCTCATTTAGTGCTCCTTATATTGTGTCTGTTATAAAGTCGTTTTCTTTAATGGTTTTAATAAACAGCTTATAGTTCTCTATCATAACCGCCGATGTTTCACGCATTTCACGCTGGTGCTTTCTATATCTTTTTTCACTTTCAGGGTGATTCTTCCAGTCATAAGGCAGATCAAGCCTTAAGGGTTTTCGTTCGGGACGGTCTACCGACAAAAATCCAAAGGTACTCTCATTGAACGCCGTTGCCGCAATAATAAAAGTATCTTTCGCTTCATTAACAGCGGGATTATATAAGATGTACTTTTCACCCGTGTATTTTTCCGCATCATCTAAGTTACGGGAAAATTGATATATCATGCCGACAATATAACTTTGCTCGGCTTCATAAAGCGTGGCTTCATAAGGCAGGAGTGTCAGTATTTCTTCAATGATGTTTAAATCATGCGCTTTCTTTTTTTCTTCAATACCCGATTCTTTATTTGAATGGGAAATATGATTGATCGTGGTGATATTCAGGTCATGACCTGCCTGATTAATATTGCCATTGTTATTTTTATTTGTTTGCCTGAGTTTATATATTTTGATTATTTTGAGCGTACCGATTATCCCTATAACAGAAATACCCAGGCTAATAATAGCAAGACCTAAACTCTGATAGGCCGCCCAATCAATCCCGATGTGTGTGTTAAGCCAGTGAAGCATAGTCATTTCCGACGAAATAAAGATGCCTGTCATGATAGCAGAAAGGCGGTGTTACGACGCGGTGTGTCACCGCTGTTGCATGACTTGGCTTTACGCGGAGACTGCCAAACTCGGACGAGTCCCCTACTCCCGCCCTGAATGTCTGCTATAATCCTTTCTGTCTCAGGGGCTTGCATACCGCCAGAGACCGGCAATCGGGGCGTGTCGGGCGCGTTACGCTCCGGTTGCCACCCTTTTTTACTTGGCTTTTCCCCCCTATAGCGAAAACTCCCAAAACCCGCCGTGACCGATCACCTATTTATTGTGATCGTACATCGACCTGAATTGCGTCAAAATAGTCTCATTGAGTGCAAATTGCGGATAATGAAATGTCGAGCATCATTCCTCACGAAATGAATCAGATTTCGCGTAGCGCGATCCGCGCACCGGCCCCGCTGTTTAGCTATGGTCATGCGCTGGCACTGCGTGAAAAAGTGCTGGCCTCCGGTGATGCGGAATTGCCGCTCTATCTGCTGGCCCCCGAAGTCACGGTGTTACTTTCCTATCTGCCTGACTTGCGGCAACGGCTGCTGATCGAAACGCTGTGGAACACCGGCGCACGATTAAACGAAGCCCTGGCGCTGACGCCAGCCTGTTTTCACATCGAGGGCGACTCGCCGTTTGTGGTACTGAAGACACTGAAACAACGGCAAAAAAGACGGGGCCGCCCGAAAGAGGGCCAGGCACTGAAACGCATCGTGCCGCTGCTCGATGAAAACTATGTGCGCCTGGTACATGAATACCTGGCTACGTTCCGGCCCAAGAAATATGCACCGCTGTGGGTGAACGAGAACGGCGACACCATCAGCGATGAAACCCCCCGCAGCTGGTTACGTGCCGCCGTGACACGTGCAAAGCGTGACGGTGTAACGTTCAGTTTACCCGTCATTACCCCGAAAACCTTTCGGCACTCGTTCGCCATGCATTTAGTGCAAAGCGGTGTGGCCTTTAAAGTGGTGCAAACCTTTATGGGCCATAAGGACGCGGCAAGCACAGAAGTGTATACGCGAATATTTGCGCTGGATGTGGGAGCACAGTATGGAGTGAGATTTAGTATGGCAGCGGCTGATGCAATGGCACTGGTGCGCCGTAGGTCTTGACGGCACGTTTACGCCAAGGAAAAGCTCTAAGAGGTAATGCTGGCAGTTGTATCTTCTTCAGCTGATTACTTGGTATTAGATTGCCAGCATAACACTATCCTGGTACTGCTCCGGATACTGAAAAATGCCATCAATAATTCATATAAAAGCCCGGAAAAACCGGGCTTGATACTACCAATATATCGACAGTTAGCGGCTCATTGAGTGAGTTTCTTTTTGAGCTTTTTTAACTTGCCTCACCTGATTTTTTTGCTTTGTGACTTGTTGCGTTAGGCTTTCAACAACACATTTTATTTGCCGTTCAACGCCTCGCTTCCCCAACTCGCTATTTACGGATAAGTCATTAAAATCACTGAATGCTTTAGGATTACCAGCTTGTTCACCTGGAGCGAAAATCGGGAATACCTCTTTTCCTCCAACCGCTTGGGCTGCTTCTTTGGCAAATACTTTGCCTGGGTTTCGCCCCCTGGCCAATTCCTCAGCTTGATCATCATCCCCAGCAATTATGATAGGTTTATCAGGGAACTTAGCATGCAGGGCTATAGCCACTGCTTTTAGATTTCCTGCGTCAAATGCAGCAACGGTACCAAAATTCAATGTTTCTGCCAGTGTCTTAGCTGTGGCATAACCCTCACCAATGATGAGAATAGGGGCAGAAGCTAAAGCGTCCAAACCACCTATAGGGTGGAAACAACCTTCTTTTTTGCTCCCTTTAGCAAAGCGTTTTGTTCCATCTTCAGAAATATACTGCATTGACCATTGTTTACCATTCTCATCAATAGCAGGTATATAAGTCTTTTGGCCCTCTTTATCCGTAAAAACACCCTCTGCTGGTTGAATGCCTTTTTTAGCCAGATAAGGCGTTGGCGTGGTTATCACCGTTAGCTTTTTGAGTTGGCTAACAACACGATTAGCAGCTTGCTCTTGTGCCTTATTCCTCTCAGTTGCTCTAGCGGCTAAATTAGTCGCGGCCTCCGCTTGCATTGCAGCCTTTTGTTCAGGGTCAAGCGTATAACCTTTGCTTTTCCACTTTAACTCAATACCAGAGCGGTTGTTTTTTATATACCCCGCAGGGTGGCCATTACTATGAGCGATATAAAAACCGGCAGTTTCTTTATTTTTGTCACCCTCTACAGCAATCCGCTGTTCCGTTCCATCCATAATCGGGTGCTTACCTGACACTATGCATCCCATGCTGATTAAAGCATTAGAAAATTCCTCGTGTAAGGAAAGTGCTGGGCTTTGCTCATTAGTGATATTTTCAAGCTTCCATTTCCCTAATTTTTCAGTGTCTGCATTAGGGCCGATATACCATGACTTAGCCGTTTTATCCCACAAAGCGCCAAAGCTTTTGGCCTCTTTATGTTCACCAAAAGGAACCGCAAGGTAGACTTTACTTTCTTCGGTTTTCTCCGCTGATTCTGGATTAGACGGGAAAGAGCTAGGGGGATACATATTTTGTGGCCAGTTAGCATTTTGCGGGATTTCTCTTGGATTACCCGTTATAGCTTGCTCCTGGCTAACTGACCATTTTTCAAATGGATTAACATCGATACCGGCGGGGACGTACCAAGACTGCTTTTGCCTATCCCATTTAGCACCAAGATCTTTTGCTTCATCTTTTTCAGCAAAGGGGACTTTAATAAATGTCTTTTCTTGCTTTATATCTTTACTTTCTTTTTTAATCGGTTGATTAAATTGCTTAAGTTCGGACTCAAATATAATACGATAATCTTCATCATCAATTAAATACTTTACGCCTTCTTCGGGAATATCAAGAAGATGTGGAACCTGATCATCCTGTTGATTTTCAAGCATACTTTCATTTTTAGATTGACACCAATCATCTGCATTAACATAGATATCGGTATCTCTTATATCACCATCTTTTCTAAGAACAGAATAACCAGGTAAATCATGAAGGTGCTGCTCCATATAATCTTCCTTACCTAGTTGATAATGTTTTTTTAGCTCTGCTGCAATGCTATTGGCCAGCTCTTCTGTTTCACAATCAGCAACCCAAAGATGAAGCCCTTCTTCATTTTCTGCGTATATACCAAAAAATTCAGGTTCGCGATTTTCTGCTGAAGCTTCTACAACAGATAACTCACCATTTTCATCAAGGAGTTCTACACATCCCCTTACCTGCGTATTACCTGTCCATTGAGAAGGTAATAGATAAGTTTCTTCTTGGCCAAGGGTAATGGTTATTCCCTGATGTTGCTCTTGGGTTTGCTCTTTTTGCTGCTCTTGGATCAGTGATAAACCAAAGATATATTCCTGAATTTTCTCTGCATCTGCCGCAGCTCTGAATATTTCCAATGGATCATTTTGGAGAGCCTTTATCCATGAACCTACATATGCAACATGCTGTTCCGGATCGTGGCCTATGCCTAACTCATCCCCCATTATCATGCTTGCTATTTCAGCTCGTAGCTCCTCTTTGGCGTACATATCACTACCGAATGGATGCCCTAAATCACGATCTAAACGTTGTTGATGTCCTGTCCAATGGCCTAGCTCATGTAATGCTGTTGCGTAATATTTATCAGAACTTGAGAACTGTTCTTTGCTAGGTAATTGGATACTGTCGGTAGATAGCCGATAGAATGCCCTATCCCCTTCCTGATGTGAGATTAGAGCACCTGAGTTTTCTAAAATTTTTTCGGCTTGTTCTATAGCTTTCCATAGATCTTCTTTTTCTTCTTTTGGAGGTAGCGGAGGAAGACCATCTATTTGCTCAGCATTAAATACCGAGGCAAAAAAAACGCGAGGACGTTCTAACTGAACGGTTACCTTTATTGGCTGGCCATCTTTATCTAATACAGGCTTTCCAAGCTGATCAAGCTTGTCTTGTTCCTCAGTAAACTTCCAATACTGAATAGATGTGCCTTTTTCGCCTTGACGAACATGCGCCCCTGCTTGTGTCGCTTGTTTGTAAGTCATCCACCGCCGATCAGAGTGGCCTTGTGACATCAGTTGTATCGCGTTAATTCCCTTATAGCGCTTACCACTTGTTGGGTTTATCGGTAAAAAGCCAGAGGAACTAGCTTTCCAAGGACGTTGCCAGGGAGCCGTACCTTGCTTCAATTGCTCGATAAGCTTTTCTGCAACTTGCTCATGAAACGGTTTCTTCAAAGTATCAGCCAT
>NZ_CP028488.1 GCF_003048255.1 Yersinia massiliensis | reverse complement strand
ATGAATTAGCATCTCTTAAGAGTAAAGGTATAAAAACTGCATTTAATAGGGAATGCTGCGTAATTTTTCGGTCTTATCGGTATATATCATTAGGAAATAAAGTGTTTTTAAAAAATCACAAAGTAAATACAGACGATTCAAAGAAAATAAACCCACCAAGATATTAACTAATACACCAGTGATAGTGGAGTTTCATCATCAGGTCTGACCGTCCTGAGCGAACATAAACAATATTCAATTGAACTGCAGTCATGTTAATAACATTAGATTGTTCTAAATGATTAATCAAATACACTACATTCTATTGTAGGATTGATAATTATATTTTTATAACGTCTTATACATTTTTTTAAGAAAATTAATGATAGCAATAATCTTAAAAAGATATCTATCGGAATAGGCGTGTACGCGATGTAGGAAAATTCCTTTATTGGCTAGACGTAAGGATTCATACGTAAATGTGTAAGATCACGCTCGGCTCTGTCGCATTAAAACATCGTCAGGTAACATGCTATTTTTTACGGTGTTGCCTGTCCATGTCTCTGATCCGAAACGCGTTCAAACGCCTGCACTATCCCATCGATATTATTGCGCAATGTGTTCGCTGGTATCTGGCTTACGCCCTGAGCCTTCGCAATCTGGAAGAAATGATGGCGGAGCGCGGTATTGTCGTTGACCATTCCACGTTACACCGCTGGGTCATTCGCCTGGTCCCGCACCTTGATAAGGCCTTTCGCCGGTATAAACGCAATGTAGGTCGACGGTGGCGCATGGATGAAACCTACATCAAAATCAAAGGACAGTGGAAATATTTGTACCGGGCTGTCGACAGTAAGGGCCAGACCATAGACTTTCTACTGATGGCCAAACGGGATGCCGCCGCCTTGCGCTTCTTTCGCAAGGCCATCCGGCACCACAATGAACAGTAGCCCGCCTGCGTCGGGAGCTAAGACTCTGTTAGAGAATGTGTTTCTTCATGCATAGTCGCTCGTTATAATCCTGTGTATGCACATACCTCGACCGGCAAAACTCCTTTTCCAGATTGATGATGGTTGGGATCAATTACTCACTAAACACGGCAACCTCGTCCCCGAATGGACCAAACTGGTCGTCGAGCGGATGCTTGCTTGCGGAACCGGTGCCATGGGCGTTCGCCGCTATTGTTGCGCCTCTGCCCATTGTTCTCACACCAAATACTTTTGCCAAAGTTGTAAAAGTAAAGGCTGCAGCGCCTGTGGCATGAAAGCCACCGAGCAATGGATTGCCGAGCAACAGCACATCCTGCCCGACTGTGAATGGCTAAGCGTAAGGATTCGTGCGTAAATGCGTAAGATCGCCCGCCAAGCCTTGACACATCTGATCTGTCAGAATTTAACGTCATAGTTTGCGGGCGGGGGATGACGTTCTTTGACCTCTGATAAACCAAATCGATTGATATGATGCGTGCGGTACGGGCTGAACCTGGCCAGAATCTCAGGAGTTAAAATCATCCCCTCAACTTCCAGTTCCTTCAGGGCCTGGGTCAGCGCCTGACAATTGTGAAAAATCACTAGGTTAGCGACCAGATGATTATATTTTATTACCCTGTTGCGAGAAAGCTATGCCTCGCTCAATTTATCGGCTGCAGGCTATCAACACATTCGGCATTACCGGGAATGGTGCCAGTTTCTTGAGGCGCAGTTTCAGCGTCGCTGGAAAATCCACTTTGCTAAAAAGACGAAACATGCCCGGCAAAACGTCAACTACCTCGGCCGCTATCTGAAACGGCCACCGATTGCCGCCTCAAAACTGCGTCATTACACCAGCGGAGCCGTTGTTCATCATTACTATGACCATCGGACTCAGCAACACCGCACGCAACGACTCAGCCAGGAAGAGATGCTGTGGCGCTATATCAGCCATATCCCGTCACGTCATTTTAAGATGGTGAGGTATTACGGTTTTCTGGCCAACCGCAAACGGGGTGAGTTATTGCCTAAGGTCTACACCGCCCTGGGGATTGAAATGAAGAAAAAACCGCAGAAACCGGGCTTTGCGTCGCTGATGAAACAATTTACGAATGTGGATCCTTACCAGTGCGTGTTGTGTGGTAGTCGGATGGTTTTTAACAGTGCGGAAGCCGGTATCCGTGCAGAAGAGTTATTGGCGCGACGTCGGCAGGCGTTCAAAACAGAGCGATGGTTGCGGTAGGCGGCATAGGGAAGGTCTGCCTGAAATTTGGATTTCGCATCAAAACGGTATTTATTTTAATCAACCGTCGATCTAACAAAGCCCTGACTGTTGAAAGTCATGGCCCTATCCCTCTATTTTGCCTCTGACCTAAGGGAGAAAAAGGGATTCAACTTCCTAACCATGAACCCTTGCGCTGACTGCGCCCCGGCATAGCGTCTGTCACGGCGAAAGACTCACAGCGCTATTGCCAGAGTAAAGGGGATCACCAGAAAGGCCGGGCTTTAGCCTGGCTTTCCCAGACGCTGGCACATCAGTGCCAGCAGTGAGAGCGGCACGAGCGAAGCTCGTCGCAAGCGGGGGGTATATTGGTCAGATTTGGGATGAAAAAAACCGCTCATCATGAGCGGTTTCTATTTGGCAGGATCAAGCGTGTGAGATACGCCGCCCCAACATTTCCATGATAGGACGCATTGGGGGTCGCTTATGTTTTTGAAGCGCTTCTCGTGCTTCCCAACGGTCATGAGCGGCTTGGAGGTTCAACCAAAATTCGGGCGTCGTCTCAAACAACTCAGAAAACAGCGTCGCTTCTTCTACAGTCAGACGACGACGGCCTTTGCACAAACGGTTAACCGTTGCGCGAGTCACGCCCATAATATCGGCCAGTTCTTCCTGCCCAATGGCTAATGGGGTTAAAAATTCTTCCTGCAAAATTTCGCCTACCGTAGTAGGTTCGCGAGTAGTGGTATCAAGCATAAATCCCCCTGCTAGGTGTCTTGATGAGGATCGAGGTAGATGCTTTCAGCATATCCGTCTTTCCATTGAAACATTAACCGCCATTGAATATTGACTCTCATACTTGACCAGCCATCAAACTGCCCTGAGAGACGCTTGTAGTAATTACTGGTTGGAATAAACAAATCTCGCTCATTATGTGCGGCGGCCAACATATCAAGCTTCTTCGCTAACTGGCGCTCTATTGTTGCCGGTATCGCGCGATCTCGTTTACTTTCCATATAGAACAGTTCTAGGTTTTTATCCCGAAAAGACTTAATCATTGTCTGTTCCGTCATTCCATTCCGTACATGCATTGTATCATTAAAAGTTACAAGATGTAAAATATAAAGTTACTATTATCAATTACTCTAAATCAAAGTGATATGTGATTTCTATATATCACTTTGTATTTAAAGTATTAAGCGGCTTGCAGGCGGGAGAATATCGTCATCATCCGCTCAACGGCTTCAGCGTGTTTTAACTTCTCTTCCCACCCTCCCAGATACCAAAAAGGTGTATGGAAAGTTCTATTCACTGTCAGTGTGAGTGTGAGTGTGAGTGTATTACCGGTAATAACTTGGGCAGGGATACACAACAACGATAATTGGATGTAACACATATCAGCAACCATGCCATCAATGTCAGTGCAAACCATAAAAATTTGCTCTTGGGGGTTATACCCGTTTTCTCGCATATACATCGCTGCTGCAATAGCCATCCCACCGGCCCCACAGGCTGGTTCATTGTAAGTTATAAAGGGATGTTTGTTTAAGTTTTGTACTGCGTCAGACATCGTTAATGCTGCCATCATTTCCGATAATGAATAAGGGGTAAATAATTGACCTAAACTGGACGCACTCAACTCTAATTCCATATAGAGACTCCCCAGAAAGTCACTCGGCTCTGCGTCCAAAGCACCAATAACACACCCTAGCAATTGAGATAACTGACTCATATTCTCTTTGCCTAAGCGTCTTTCAATTACAAAATATTCTTGCTCTAACTCATCTGACTTTAAAAAAGCATTTTGAATAGCAATAGCAGCTGCATGTACAAAATCACGAAACACATCAAAACGGTGATGATGTGGTGCCAAGTGTTTGAAAATGGATACAAACTCCTTGCGATACTGAGCAGCTGACACGCCAGGGCGCCGGTTCGAGGGATCAAACAGGTTTTGGAGTGGTGAACGTGAGAACAGGTGGCCTAAATTTAATGAGTTGCCCAGTATTTCGGCGTTATGAATTTTCATCTGGTGTATTCCCCTTTGCTGTTAATCGCGAGTTTTCTGTTTCTCGCGCCGTAAAGCGTCAGGGCCTCTGCCAGATAAGCGTGATTGCAAGTGCGTCTGCAAAGCCGCAGCGCAACGACCGCAGGAAGTGAGAACGGATGTAGTAGACGGCGATAGCGCACACTTGTTGTCATGCCTGGCGGTGGAACTGTTTAGCGGGGCGGGAGAATAAGAAAATGCGTACACCGAGAATTGCAGGAATAGCCGGAAGTTAATTTGTTCTGAAATTATTATGTTAGGTCGAAGACCTGATACGGCGTTGTTCTCTTACTTGCTATTGAGATAATTCCGGTTATTATTACTGTATATGCGTGGGTCTTCCCCGATCATGGTGGGAGACTCAGAACGCCATGTTAAGCTTTCCATACTGGAACATCACGCCCAGCTTGAACCGTTCTTTATTCCTGAAGCCCCGTGATTTGATCCTGAGTAGCCGTACTTTACTGTTCAGAGACTCCGCATTACCGTTCGATACCCGGTTTTTTATCGCATTTAGGATGCCATAAAGACGCTTTGCCACCATCCGGCCAACGCTTGCCATAAGGGGTATTCCGCTGTGTTTTGCCATGAACATCCATTCCTGCCACAGCCTACGGCTATGGTCGTCATAACGCCGGTGCCACAGGTCGCGGGCAAGTTCTTTCATTACCCAACACTGGCTAGTTTCGGGTAACACCAGACGTGCAGCTTCCAGCCGTTCAGCTCTTCGCCCGTGACGGTTCTGTTTACCGTAAAACCACAGGTACCGTGAACGATGAGCCCCTTTCCTGTCTGACGGCGAGATGCGTTTCATTTCTGCCATGCGAGTTTTATCAACAACGGCGCAAAGCGTTTTTGCCACATGGAAGTGGTCGAAGGCGATTTTATCCACGGCATTGGGGAGATGGATGCGAGCGGCGCTGATATAGGCCATGTCCATCGACAGCGTTTTTATCTCATCCAACTGGCGATCGCTCAGATGACGCAGATAACCGGCAAGGCTCTCAACACCGCGGTCATCGGTCAGTTTCAAGGCCCGCCCCTGGCGGTCAGAGATAACGGTGACGTACTGATGGCCTTTTTTAAAGGCCACTTCATCCACGCAGAGGTGGCGGGCCGATAAAGGCTTTTTTATCCGGGCAAGGCCCCGTTTAACGGCGCGCATCATGATGCCGTCCACGGCATTCCAACTCAGCTTGAGCTGCTTTCTGACCGCATCAACCGTGCTGATTTTTAGGGCTCTGTCGCATTAGTGATATGAAGTGGGCAAAAGTTGCGTTGTCGGTTATTTAGGCAGCCAGCAAGTAGAATTGTTCTGCGGGTGACAATCCCTCAGTTTTCGGGTATTGATATTGCCCTTTTCGTATCATGTGGATCAGTTCGATGCCAGCCAAGATCGTCTGAGCCCGTCGAAACTAGCTGAATCCCAGCATCGGGCGTATGCGGCGTTTGATGTTGCGGTGATCTTGTTCAACCAGATTATTCAGATACTTGTTCTGCCTGACAGTCATGGTTTCTTCTTCTGGTTTATCGGCGTTGAGTGTAGTCAGCGCGGCCGTGTTGGCACCACTTTTATCAATGGTCACTATCTCAGGTTCGCCGTGGTGTCGAATGGCCTTGCGAAAGAAGCGTAATGCCGCTGGAGCATCCCGTTTGGCGGTCAGTAGAAAGTCTATAGTCTGGCCGTCGGTATCCACTGCTCGGTACAGATATTTCCATTGCCCTTTAACTTTGATGTAGGTTTCATCCATACGCCACCGCCGACCTACTGTGCGCTTGTGTCGGCGAAAAGCCTTATCCAGCAGCGGCACCAGGCGGATAACCCAACGGTGAAGCGTTGAATGGTCAACGACAATACCACGCTCTGCCATTATCTCTTCCAGGTTGCGTAAACTCAGTGAGTAAGCCAAATACCAGCGGACACACTGAGCAATAATATCGACGGGATAATGTAAGCGACGGAAGGCGTTTCGGATCAGAGACATGAGTAGGTAACATCACAAAAAAACAGCATGTTATCGAACAGCGCCTTAATGCGACAGAACCAACAGACCCCCTATTTCCGTCCCAACGCAGCTTAAGTTAATTAAAAATTAGTAGGAATATTCTGACATCAAGTTCACTTCCATTCCGATATACGCCCACGCCTGTTTATTGTTTAATCACTCCAACGAAATATATTGATCTAGATCATGTTTTGATGAAACTCAAAATAGAGCTTACATCCACATGCTGACAGACAAATCTTCATTTACCCTACATTTTAAGTTTGGATATCTTACACATGAAAAAGCAACTGATTGGTCTGACTGTTTTATCTTCTCTGGTTTTGGGTATGACTGCAGCACATGCCGCTCCTCCGACAGCTGAATTGAAAGTTATCGGTACACTGACTGTTCCAAGCTGCACCGTCGCTTCTCCAGATGAAGGTGTTTATGATTTCGGTAAATTGTCTTCATCTTTAGTGAAATCAGGGACGGCCACGACTGCGCTGACACCAATGACGAAAACTTGGACGGTAACCTGTGATGCTGATACTTATTTGAACTTCACGCCAGTCGATAACCGCGCAGCATCTGCCAGTGCCGTTGCCACCACTAACTTCGGTCTGGGTAACGTGAACACTACCGGCAAAATCGGTTACTACACTGCGTTGATTAAGAACGGCACTGTAGACGGCAAAGCGTCTAACTTGTTCTCTTCTGCAACATCCACGTTCACGGCGACAACTACAGCTAACCTGACCACAGGTCTGCGCACCGGTTGGTCATCTGCGGCTAACACCCAGAGCACCGGTAAAGTGTTTGTGGCTGATATCACAGTGAGCCCAATGTTGGCTGGCACCACCACGATGGGCGGTCCAATCACTGACGATGCAGAGCTTGACGGTTCAATGACCATGAACTTCGCTTTCGGTATCTAATTACCGCGAAGATAAATTAATAGTGGATATATATTAATAGTCAATAAGGGTCGGAATATTATTTCGGCCCTTATTTTTTGTTTTGGTTTTATTGATAATGATATTTTTTCACAAATAAAAGAGAATATACCAATGCTTATCGGCGTGAATTCCTCGCTAATATCAAGGGTAGCTGACTCGCGATGACGGAAGGGCAAACAGGTACCCATCTCCCACTTGGAACCTTCAAAAATGATTGTTCCTGAGCATTAAACTCATAATTAACACATTGATAATAATGGATTTAATAAGATAAAAATTTCGTAGGAATATTCTTACATCAAGTCCACTTCCATTCCGATATACGCCCCTTTCTGTTTATTGTTTAATCATCCCAACGAAATAAATTGATCTAGATCATGTTTAAGTGAAACTCAAAATAGAGCTTACATCCACATGCTGACAGACCAATTATCACTTAACCCTACATTTTAATTTTGGATATTTTACACATGAAAAAGCAACTGATTGGTCTGACGGTTTTATCTTCTTTGATTTTAGGCATGACAGCAGCACACGCCGCACCACCTACCGCTGAGCTGAAAGTTAAAGGTAAATTAAGTGTCCCGACATGCACTATTATCTCACCGGATAGTGGTGTTTATGATTTGGGTAAGATATCGGCAGTTAATGTAAAATCGGGGGTCACTACAACAGCATTAACACCGATTAAAAAGACTTGGACCATTACCTGTGATTCCGACACTTATCTTACCTATAAAGCCCAAGATAATCGCAGTGGAACAGAAAGTGCTGTGGCTTCCCAAAACTTTGGGTTAGGCCTTGTTAATGGTACTGGAAAAATTGGCTATTACACTGTTGTTATGAGTAACGCTAAAATCGATAATGTCTCTTCAAATATTTTATGTATTCAAACTGATGGGACATCTAATTGCACTACAACTTCACGCTTACTGCAGGGAGAGTTGCAGGGATGGTCTAATGCAGATAAATCATTAAAAGCAGGTAAAACGTTTAGTGCAGACCTTGAAGTTAGTGCTGTATTGGCTGGAACAACAACAATGAACGGCCCAATCACTGAAGACACCCAGATCGATGGCTCAATGACCATGAATTTCGCTTTTGGAATCTAAGTTACTGCACATCTTTTTTTAAAATATATTTAGTGTATTTTTCTGTCGACTTATAATAATCAGCAGAAAGATGCACTATTATCGATAAATAATTGCTCACTCTATTTGGGATACTTTGTGGCCAGTCGCCAGCGTTCATTCCTTTATATAGCATGCCTACTTTCCCTTTTCCCTGTGGCAGGATTCTCTGCAACAAAAGAGGGCGCTGCCGCATTTGATATAAAAACACTGGAAGGTTTAGGCTATTCAGCAGAATTAGCTGATTTCTTTAGCGGAGCAGATAAATTCTTACCGGGTCAGCATGACGTCACCATTATTATCAATGCCAGTAAAACCTACCGTACTGAAGCGACTTTCGGTAGCGAAGGTCAGCTATGTGCGGACCGAAAACTGCTGATGGCATTAAAGTTACACTATAAAGACAGTGGCGACAGTTGCGAGAATATTGAAACTCTGTGGCCCGGAGTGGTCGTTAAGCTCTTTCCTGGGCAATTCCGAGTAGAAATGACATTACCGCAAGAAGCCTTTGACCCTGAACTGGAAGAAAGTGAATATCAGCGGGGCGGCCACGCCTTATTGCTAAATTATAATTTATTCGGCCAGCGCATCGAAAACAACAATGACAACCTGAATTTATTTCAGGGGCAATTCGAGCCGGGTATTAATTTTTATAACTGGGTGGTGCGCAACCGAGGTTCTTATAATTACAACCAAGGGGTGGGCCATTATGATAATCAGGAAACCTACGCATTACGCGCCATTGAATCTTTAAAGTCGGTGGTACAGTTGGGGGAGTTTGGCCTAGTCGCCAATACATACTCTGGTCTGCCAGTGATGGGTGCCCAGCTTTATTCCGATAATGCCCAACTCAATAACACCCAACTGGTTGTGCCCATTGAAGGGATTGCCAACACCAACGCCACTATCGAAATTCGCCAGCGTGGGCGGGTTATTTACCGCACCGTGGTGGCACCGGGCCCGTTCTCATTATCCAATATCAGCAATTTCTCCAGCGGTGTCCCTACGGATGTTGATGTGATTGAAGAAGACGGCACCCAGCAACATTTTACCGTCGCGAACGCCCTTGATCCCAATTTTGAACAACAAGCGACAACCTACCAGCTAGCACTGGGCCGCTACCGCGACACTCTCAGTGGCAGTGAAAGCAAGTCTCCCTTACTGGCAACAGGCGAGATGGCATTTAGTCCGGCGAATGCATTTCAGGTCACTACCGCTGGGCTGCTTTCTGCCGATTACCAAAATATCAGTGCGCAAAATCTATACAGCGGGTTTGAGAGTGCTTGGATTTCAGCCACCGCGAGCTATACCAATACCCAAGGTGCCGGACAAGGTTACCAACTCGGATTGCAAAATCAGGTGTCTATTAACGGCAACCTGAGTGCGTCTTTATCGACGGTTTACGAATCAAGCAATTACTGGTCACCTGATAATGCCCTAAGTGGCGGTAATAATTTGGCTGACCTGTCCGTTGGCAAACTGAAAAATGCCACATCAGCAGCCGTGACCTGGGCACATCCTCGCTGGGGCGCATTTTCCTATGTTTTGTCTAATAATATGTATTATCAGGCAGAGAACAGTGTCTCCCATACGTTTTCCGCCAGTGAACAATTTGGCCGAGTGACCACTACGTTGAGTGTTCAGTCAAGTTCACAGGGGCGTAATGCTGTCTATTTGGGACTCAGTATGCCACTGGGTAATGGGTCTCTCACTGGCCGGATGCAACGTAATAATGGTAATACGACGCTGGGCAGCACTTATCAAGGGGCTTGGGGTGATAACAAAGGGTATTCCGTGGGGGTGACGGGCGGTAATAATCAGCAACGAGTTAATGGCGCAATGAATGTGAAAACAGCCTATTCACAACTGGCGAGTGGGATTTCTCAGGCCAATAACAATAGTCGTTCAGCGTATGTGGCATCTAGTGGTTCAATGGCTTACGCGAACAATACCTTTGCAACTTCGGCATCGGCCATTGGTGACACCTTCGCAATAGTGAACGTGCCTAGTCAGTCAAATTTACGGGTATCATCACCGAGCAGTGGGATGTCCATAACCGACTATGCTGGCACAGCGCTGTTGCCATCAGTGATGCCTTACAGTGCATCCAAGGCCCAAATTAGTACCAAAACATTGCCATTGAATATACGTCTCAACAGTACCAGTGCCGATTTGATGATGACCCGCGGCACGGTGGCAACCCGTAATTTTGAGGCAACAGAAACACGCCAGTTGCTGCTGACCATTCGTGACAGCAATGGCGAGGCTCTGCCAGTGGGAGCAAACGTGCTGGATGACAAGGGTAATTTCCTCGGAACGCTGATTGGAGATGGTAATTTTATGTTGGAAAACAACGCAATTGGTGCCACGCTGCGAGTTAAGGCCGCCAACCGGGGCGAGTGCATTGTAAGTTATGGGGTGCCGGAGAAATTTGATCCAGATACATTGTATGAAGTTGCTGATGCGGTATGTCATTAATGTGAGTGGCGGCCAGCAAAAGAGATCTAATCGATATTCCAGACACAGGATTTATTATGAAAAAGACCATTGTCAGTCATCGCAGCGAGAATACCGTGACCTATACCTCGGTATATAATCGCTTTAAATCGTTTCTTGTTTTCAATGTGCTGGTGCTATTGAGCTGCTGGAGTCTAGCCTCTAATGCATCGTTCAAATTAGAAAGTACGACCGTCATATTGAAAGAAAGCGAGGGGCGTGCGAGTTTTACCATTGATAACACTTCCGCCAACCCTATTTTGCTGGTGACAAAACTGATTGATATTGATGGCAAAGATTTCAGTAAGCAGATTTTGATTTCACCACCAGTGACACGCATTGATGCTGGCCAAAGTCAGCAAGTGAACTTCGTGCTGAAAAAAGGCGCCGTACTGGACAATGAAGTATTGCTAAAAGCGGCATTTGAAGGGGTTGAGCAGGTCTCTGGTAATGCCACCGTCATGCCTATCCGTCAGGAAATTGGTTTTCTTATTCAGCCGAGCGCAGTGCCACAAATTAAAAACCCTTGGGAGGAGCTGGTTTTCTCCGTATCAGGGAATAATTTGACGATTAAAAACCCAGGTAAACATGTTGTTCGTCTGGGGCCACAGGTGGTTTTAGTCCCGAGTAATGAAGTCGTTCCGTTGGGTAACCCGTATATTATGCCGGGCACCAGCAAACAATTCTCGATCAAGTCATCACCGACATCTGTGAAAGTCACGCCACTGAGCCGCTATGGTTTTGTGCAAACGGAAGTCGCTCTTCCTGTCACACGTTAATACTCGTCTAATGCTCAGGGGCCACCAGAGAATGGTGCCCTTGAGTTTTAAATCACTAAAGGTTATTCCCAATACATTAAGCCGCTAGAAAAATAGTCTAGTGAGAATATTCTGACATCAAGTTCACTTCCATTCCGATATACGCCCACGCCTGTTTATTGTTTAAGGAGCACTGTTGCAATAATTAGTCCGCACATGTAAGTTAATATCTTACCAAACTTGTTAGTGTGATTAACTGCTATTAAATTAAGTGACTAAGCATGATTAAATATAAAGTAGAAGGGTGTGGCGATAGTTTTTTGTGGGGCGGGATTCTGGCTATTACCGATGAGATTCTTGCTGTGTGGGAGTCACATAGATTGTTTGATTTACAGGAAGAAAATTACTGTATCATATTTATCTTTTTAGAGACATTAAACATAAAATAGTTGATCAGCCGATTATATCCTCCTAATCCACATGAAAGAGTTTTTGTTATTACCCACAGACAATTCAGTCATTTCTTTCATTACGTATCCATTCTGTCTCATGTACATATTATTTTCACCGATGACGATCTAGTTACTATAAGATATAAGCTTCAGTCGGTTATTTATACCCATGGACTGTTGTATAACATATCGAGGACTCTTCCAACAAAGCCTCTCTCTGCAAGTTTAACACCAAAAGAATGGGAAGTGCTTAACTTAGTCTTTGACGAGTGGTCAGGCCACACGATTGCATCAGCGTTAAATAAAAGCCAAAAGACCATAAGTGGGCATAAACGTTCAGCCATGAAGAAACTCGGCGTGACGTCAATGGTGGAACTTATGAGGGTCCGTTCCTTTTTTAGGGACAAGTAGACTTGATCGCCTTTGCTGGAAATGTTTGAAACGGTCAGTATCATGTAAAAATACGGTTATGTAATAAAGGTAATTGGTGAAAAAAATGGCTTCACGATAAGAACCTATGTTCTTTCATTAGAATAGTTTTAAAAAAGGAAAATTAACCGCTCCAATCAAAATAAGTGAGGGTATAACTTAACGTAAGTTTTCGTTCCACTGAACGTTAAACACCTAGTCGATGTAATTTTTCTTTACTCCCTGATTTTATATGGTTATCTGGAGGTGTGTATGTTGTTTTCTGTTGGTTTAGAAGTGCACAAAAATACAAATGATATGTATAATATTATTATTCCAGCTTTATATGCTGGTCGAACTATTAGAGTATCTGCAATTGAAATTAAAGAGAATATATTAACCATTATCAGAGAATTTATTCTATTGACTATTGACTATTGACTATTGACTATTGACTATTGAATCTAAGTTGAATACTCCTGATTTTTCCATTGAAAATATTAAAGATGCTGGTTTTCTCGCTTATGCTTCGTATCCTGAGTATGTGACTTATAATACATGGTTTATTATAGACATTGACTTATCATCATTCAAAGGTAAACAACAACGAGTCAGTATTGCCATTCCTGATTTTTTAATCACTCGCATAGATTATGCTGTTCAAAGCAATCATTCTATCTATCGTGATCGCAGCCACTTTTTTTCTGAAGCCGCTCAAAATGAACTTGCCAAACTGGTTGGTGACAAAACCTTATAAAAAGTAGGCTCTGTCGCATTAAAACATCGTCAGGTAACATGCTATTTTTTACGGTGTTGCCTGTCCATGTCTCTGATCCGAAACGCCTTCCGTCGCTTACATTATCCCGTCGATATTATTGCTCATATGGATGAAACCTACATCAAAGTTAAAGGGCAATGGAAATATCTGTACCGAGCAGTGGATACCGACGGCCAGACTATAGACTTTCTACTGACCGCCAAACGGGATGCTCCAGCGGCATTACGCTTCTTTCGCAAGGCCATTCGACACCACGGCGAACCTGAGATAGTGACCATTGATAAAAGTGGTGCCAACACGGCCGCGCTGACTACACTCAACGCCGATAAACCAGAAGAAGAAACCATGACTGTCAGGCAGAACAAGTATCTGAATAATCTGGTTGAACAAGATCACCGCAACATCAAACGCCGCATACGCCCGATGCTGGGATTCAGCTAGTTTCGACGGGCTCAGACGATCTTGGCTGGCATCGAACTGATCCACATGATACGAAAAGGGCAATATCAATACCCGAAAACTGAGGGATTGTCACCCGCAGAACAATTCTACTTGCTGGCTGCCTAAATAACCGACAACGCAACTTTTGCCCACTTCATATCACTAATGCGACAGAGCCGAAAAATACACTAAATATATTTTAAAAAAAGATGTGCAGTAACTTAGATTCCAAAAGCGAAATTCATGGTCATTGAGCCATCGATCTGGGTGTCTTCAGTGATTGGGCCGTTCATTGTTGTTGTTCCAGCCAATACAGCACTAACTTCAAGGTCTGCACTAAACGTTTTACCTGCTTTTAATGATTTATCTGCATTAGACCATCCCTGCAACTCTCCCTGCAGTAAGCGTGAAGTTGTAGTGCAATTAGATGTCCCATCAGTTTGAATACATAAAATATTTGAAGAGACATTATCGATTTTAGCGTTACTCATAACAACAGTGTAATAGCCAATTTTTCCAGTACCATTAACAAGGCCTAACCCAAAGTTTTGGGAAGCCACAGCACTTTCTGTTCCACTGCGATTATCTTGGGCTTTATAGGTAAGATAAGTGTCGGAATCACAGGTAATGGTCCAAGTCTTTTTAATCGGTGTTAATGCTGTTGTAGTGACCCCCGATTTTACATTAACTGCCGATATCTTACCCAAATCATAAACACCACTATCCGGTGAGATAATAGTGCATGTCGGGACACTTAATTTACCTTTAACTTTCAGCTCAGCGGTAGGTGGTGCGGCGTGTGCTGCTGTCATGCCTAAAATCAAAGAAGATAAAACCGTCAGACCAATCAGTTGCTTTTTCATGTGTAAAATATCCAAAATTAAAATGTAGGGTTAAGTGATAATTGGTCTGTCAGCATGTGGATGTAAGCTCTATTTTGAGTTTCACTTAAACATGATCTAGATCAATTTATTTCGTTGGGATGATTAAACAATAAACAGAAAGGGGCGTATATCGGAATGGAAGTGGACTTGATGTAAGAATATTCCTACGAAATTTTTATCTTATTAAATCCATTATTATCAATGTGTTAATTATGAGTTTAATGCTCAGGAACAATCATTTTTGAAGGTTCCAAGTGGGAGATGGGTACCTGTTTGCCCTTCCGTCATCGCGAGTCAGCTACCCTTGATATTAGCGAGGAATTCACGCCGATAAGCATTGGTATATTCTCTTTTATTTGTGAAAAAATATCATTATCAATAAAACCAAAACAAAAAATAAGGGCCGAAATAATATTCCGACCCTTATTGACTATTAATATATATCCACTATTAATTTATCTTCGCGGTAATTAGATACCGAAAGCGAAGTTCATGGTCATTGAACCGTCAAGCTCTGCATCGTCAGTGATTGGACCGCCCATCGTGGTGGTGCCAGCCAACATTGGGCTCACTGTGATATCAGCCACAAACACTTTACCGGTGCTCTGGGTGTTAGCCGCAGATGACCAACCGGTGCGCAGACCTGTGGTCAGGTTAGCTGTAGTTGTCGCCGTGAACGTGGATGTTGCAGAAGAGAACAAGTTAGACGCTTTGCCGTCTACAGTGCCGTTCTTAATCAACGCAGTGTAGTAACCGATTTTGCCGGTAGTGTTCACGTTACCCAGACCGAAGTTAGTGGTGGCAACGGCACTGGCAGATGCTGCGCGGTTATCGACTGGCGTGAAGTTCAAATAAGTATCAGCATCACAGGTTACCGTCCAAGTTTTCGTCATTGGTGTCAGCGCAGTCGTGGCCGTCCCTGATTTCACTAAAGATGAAGACAATTTACCGAAATCATAAACACCTTCATCTGGAGAAGCGACGGTGCAGCTTGGAACAGTCAGTGTACCGATAACTTTCAATTCAGCTGTCGGAGGAGCGGCATGTGCTGCAGTCATACCCAAAACCAGAGAAGATAAAACAGTCAGACCAATCAGTTGCTTTTTCATGTGTAAGATATCCAAACTTAAAATGTAGGGTAAATGAAGATTTGTCTGTCAGCATGTGGATGTAAGCTCTATTTTGAGTTTCATCAAAACATGATCTAGATCAATATATTTCGTTGGAGTGATTAAACAATAAACAGGCGTGGGCGTATATCGGAATGGAAGTGAACTTGATGTCAGAATATTCCTACTAATTTTTAATTAACTTAAGCTGCGTTGGGACGGAAATAGGGGGTCTGTTGGTTCTGTCGCATTAAGGCGCTGTTCGATAACATGCTGTTTTTTTGTGATGTTACCTACTCATGTCTCTGATCCGAAACGCCTTCCGTCGCTTACATTATCCCGTCGATATTATTGCTCAGTGTGTCCGCTGGTATTTGGCTTACTCACTGAGTTTACGCAACCTGGAAGAGATAATGGCAGAGCGTGGTATTGTCGTTGACCATTCAACGCTTCACCGTTGGGTTATCCGCCTGGTGCCGCTGCTGGATAAGGCTTTTCGCCGACACAAGCGCACAGTAGGTCGGCGGTGGCGTATGGATGAAACCTACATCAAAGTTAAAGGGCAATGGAAATATCTGTACCGAGCAGTGGATACCGACGGCCAGACTATAGACTTTCTACTGACCGCCAAACGGGATGCTCCAGCGGCATTACGCTTCTTTCGCAAGGCCATTCGACACCACGGCGAACCTGAGATAGTGACCATTGATAAAAGTGGTGCCAACACGGCCGCGCTGACTACACTCAACGCCGATAAACCAGAAGAAGAAACCATGACTGTCAGGCAGAACAAGTATCTGAATAATCTGGTTGAACAAGATCACCGCAACATCAAACGCCGCATACGCCCGATGCTGGGATTCAGCTAGTTTCGACGGGCTCAGACGATCTTGGCTGGCATCGAACTGATCCACATGATACGAAAAGGGCAATATCAATACCCGAAAACTGAGGGATTGTCACCCGCAGAACAATTCTACTTGCTGGCTGCCTAAATAACCGACAACGCAACTTTTGCCCACTTCATATCACTAATGCGACAGAGCCCATAGGGGTGCAGATGCCGGATACAGTCTTTTTGCATTGACCGGCTGAACGGGGATAATTCCAGGTAGCGATAAAGTTTGGTCAGATGTTCCCAGCGGGTTTGCTCTCTGGATGCATATTCCTGCCATAAATCAGGCTGAAGTTTCAGTCGCGAAGCAACCCTGGATACAACGCCATTGTGAGGAGCACTGCTTTTGTCCGGAATAAATCCAGCTCCACGCAGATAACAGAGTAATACAGCAAAGCCCAGGCGATTCGCTGGCCGTCGGTGTTTATTAATGAGCGCAATATCCTGCTCATTCAAAAAGCACATTCGGGTCAGAATAATTTCATCATCTGGAATAACCAGCAAGCGCTCCTGTTCTTCACTGCTCAGTATTTGTCGCCGTGGCATAAATGCTTCCCTCGCGTATAGTTTCCATATGTTATGGATTGGCTATGACCGAAACCGGTCGGTTTCGTACACCTTCTAATATATCTATCCGAAAGTAAGTGAAATTCATTTCGTACAGGCGTTATAATTCGGACATCCATTTCGTACGGAAAGTTTCCTATGTCACGCGTTTTTGCTTACTGCCGGGTTTCCACACTTGAGCAAACCACCGAGAATCAGCAAAGGGAAATTGAAGCGGCAGGTTTTTCCATCAGACCCCAGCGACTGATTGAAGAACATATCAGCGGTTCGGTTGCCGCCGGTGAGCGACCAGGCTTCACCCGGCTGCTTGATCGCATGGAAAATGGCGACGTGCTGATTGTCACTAAGCTGGACCGTCTTGGGCGTAATGCCATGGATATCAGGAGAACAGTTGAGCAGTTGGCTGCATCAGATATTCGTGTTCACTGCCTGGCGCTCGGAGGTGTTGATCTGACAAGCGCTGCCGGGAGAATGACCATGCAGGTTATTTCAGCGGTGGCGGAATTTGAACGGGATTTGTTTCTTGAGCGTACACACTCTGGTATTGCACGAGCTAAAGCATCAGGAAAACGTTTTGGCCGTCCATCAGCGCTGAGCGAAGATCAAAAGCGGGCTGCGATGGAACGTCTCAATGCGGGAAGCTGTGTCAGCGCCGTTGCCCGTGAATTTAACACCACCCGGCAAACTATTCTCAGGGTGAAAGCGGCATTCAGCACCTGAGAATGGGGTTTCACCGATTACCGGAGTCGCTTACCTGACTCGTCGGTGACTCTTTCACCATCTTCTTTCGTAAATGCGCTTTTTTGTGGCTCAGGAAGAATATCCAGCACCACTTCAGAAGGTCGGCACAGTCGTGTCCCCAGGGGACTCACCACAACAGGACGGTTGATCAGTATCGGATGCTGAAGCATAAAGCCGAGCAACTGCTCGTCAGTAAACTTATCGTCGGCAAGGCCCAGTTGCTCATATGGCTCTACGTTCTGACGCAGCAGCGCACGTACTGTTATCCCCATATCGACAATGAGTTTTACCAGCTCATCATGTGAGGGCGGGGTCTCAAGATAATGAATAATCGTCGGTTCTGTGCCGCAGTTACGGATCATCTCCAGCGTGTTGCGCGACGTGCCACAGGCCGGATTGTGATAGATGGTTATATTGCTCATATCAGTATCTCATTACAAAGTGACGGAAAGCCGCAACGCCAGAGCGGCCAGAGTGACAAACAGCACGGGCAGCGTCATGATAATGCCCGTGCGGAAGTAATAACCCCATGTGATGGTCATATTTTTCTGGGACAGCACGTGCAACCACAACAAGGTTGCCAGACTCCCGATGGGGGTGATTTTGGGTCCCAAATCGCACCCAATAACGTTGGCGTAGATCATCGCTTCTTTGATGACACCGGATGCCGTACTTCCGTCAATCGATAATGCGCCAATCAGCACCGTGGGCATGTTGTTCATGACCGACGACAGGGACGCCGTCAGGAAGCCAGTACCAAAAGTTGCTGACCATAATCCATTTTCTGCCAGCACATTCAGCACCCCAGAGAGATATTCTGTCAGTCCAGCGTTGCGAAGACCGTAAACCACCAGGTACATTCCGAGGGAGAAAATAACGATTTGCCACGGTGCGCCACGTAAGACTTTCCCGGTATTAATGGCATGACCTCTTTTAGCAACGACAAAGAGGATAGCTGCACCCACAGCCGCAATAGCGCTGACAGGAATACCCAGCGGCTCAAGCACAAAAAAACCTGCCAGCAGAAGGATTAATACAATCCAGCCAGTTCTGAACGTCGCCGGGTCTTTGATAGCAAGAGCCGGTTCTTTCAGACGGTTCAGGTCATAGGTCGGTGGGATATCTTTGCGGAAAAACAGATGCAGCATCACCAGCGTGGCGATAATGGCGGCAATATCCACAGGCACCATCACGGAGGCATATTCCGTGAATCCCAGATGGAAGAAGTCAGCAGAAACAATATTGACCAGGTTCGACACAATCAGCGGCAGGCTGGCGGTATCGGCAATAAACCCTGCAGCCATTACAAATGCCAGCGTAGCGCTTTTACTGAATCCCAGCGCAAGCAACATGGCAATAACGATCGGCGTCAGGATGAGAGCTGCACCATCATTGGCAAATAGCGCTGCCACCGCAGCACCGAGCAGAACGATATAAGTAAACAGCAGGCGACCCCGGCCATTTCCCCAGCGGGAAACGTGCAATGCTGCCCATTCAAAAAAGCCAGACTCATCCAGCAGCAAACTGATGATAATCACGGCAATAAAGGTTGCTGTGGCGTTCCAGACGATATTCCATACCACCGGAATGTCGGTAATGTGTACTACACCAGATATGAGTGCCAGTATTGCGCCAAACATGGCGCTCCAGCCAATCCCTAACCCCTTCGGCTGCCAGATAACCAACACGATGGTCAGGATGAAAATTGCTCCTGCCAGTAACATAAAACCTCCTGACAGAGCAGCATGACTGCCCTGTATATAGTAAAAATTAACCTGCGAGCTGTTTGAGTTTGTCTATACCGGTTGGCTCTGCCGCAAGAACAGGAACCAGTGCAACACGGGTAGCATGCTGGTTCTTTACAGCCTCGATTTGAGGCAGTTCCTGCTGCGCGCGCTGACGAAGCAACGGTGAACGGGTTTCAGCGATGGAAAGACTGTTATTGATAATCCAGCCCCATGGATGAATCCCGGCACGTTCAAGATCGGCTTGTAAATTTGCAGCCTCAAGAACGGGGGTCGTTTCCGGCAGAGTGACCAGTAATACTTTTGTTCTTTCCGGGTCCTGAAGCTGCATCATTGGCGTAGAGAAATGCCCTTTATCTCCCATTTTCTTTGCTATCTCTCGGTGGTATGCCCCGGTAGCATCAAGCAACAACAATGTATGTCCTGTCGGTGCCGTATCCATGACGACAAACCGTTTCCCCGCGTCACGGATCACCCGTGAGAAGGCCTGGAACACAGCAATCTCTTCGGTACACGGAGAGCGTAAATCCTCTTCCAGCAGATGTTTCCCCGCTTCATCCAGGTCACGTCCTTTTGTTTCAAGGACATGCTGGCGATAACGTTCTGTTTCATCATGAGGGTCGATTCTGCTGACCTGCAGGTTATTGAGGCTTCCATTGAGGGTTGTGCTCAGGTGTGCAGCAGGATCTGACGTCGTGAGATGCACATCAAACCCCATTTCGGCCAGTCTGACTGCAATGGCCGCGGCCATGGTTGTTTTACCCACGCCACCTTTACCCATCAGCATAATCAGGCCGTGTTCATTAAGGGCAATCTCATCAACCAGAGCAGACAACGACGATATCTCTGGTTTTTGCAGGGCGGACACTTCAGCAAATGAAGCCGTCTCAGGTTGGGAGGTGAGAAGTCCCCTTAAAGCAGACACACCGACCATATTCACTGGTTGAAGGAATAATGTGTCAGTAGGGAGAGCGTCCAGACCAGCGGGAAGACTTGCCAGCGCCTCCTGCTCCCGGCCCCATATTGCAGCCGCCAGGGTATCGTTGACTGCTTCTGTCTCAGGCAACACGCCGTTGATGACCAGATACTGATTTTTGAGACCAATCGCCGCAAGCTCATCATGAGTACGGGCGACTTCCTGAAGCGTTGATTTTTGCAGTCGAGCCACTAAAACCAGCCTCGTACGATACGGATCAGACAATGCCTGGACGGCGTGTGAATACTGCTCACGTTGTTTCTCCAGCCCTGCCATCGGGCCAAGGCAGGAAGCACCATCAGGATTGCTCTCAATGAAGCTACTCCACGCACCGGGCAACTGGAGAAGACGAATAGTGTGACCGGTTGGCGCGGTATCAAAGATAATATGGTCAAAGCGGGTCAATAATGATGCGTCAGTCAGCAGACCGGTAAATTCATCAAAAGCCGCAATTTCTGTGGTACATGCACCAGAGAGTTGTTCGTTAATACTGTTAACGACATCATCCGGCAGAATGCCTTTGATAGGATTAACGATTCTGGCCCGATATTCCTGGGCGGCGGCCTGAGGATCAATTTCCAGCGCTGAAAGTCCCGGTACAGAGGCCACCGGCAGAATGGTATTGCCAATAGTCTGGCTGAACACCTGGCCTACGTTTGAAGCCGGATCGGTGCTGACAAGCAAAACCCGCTTGCCTTGTTCCGCCAGGCTGATAGCTGTGGCACAGGAAATAGAGGTTTTACCGACGCCCCCTTTACCGGTAAAAAACAGGTAAGGTGGGATATTCTGTAAAAATTTCATATGTCCTCCTGACATTTCAGCAACAAGAAGTATTACCACCGCAGCAGCTTTTAGATCCTAATCCTACTTTCTCCAGCGGTATTCCGAACCAGCGGGCCAGCTCTGAGCGTTTCGGATAACGCCCCGCCATCACCATTTCTCCATCCAGCAACAACAATGGAAGCCCTTCAGCCCCGGATGCCTCAAGGAATGCTTTGGCTTTTTCGTTCTGTACAAAGCTCATGGGTTGCTGTGCCAGGTTATAACGATCAACCTGAATTTCACGCTGTTTTAGCCACTGTACATCCGCAGAAAAATCAACCAGAACCTGATCAATATCTGTACCGCAGACGCCGGTACTGCAACACATAGCCGGGTCAAACACCGTTAACGTTTTCATCACGAACACCTCACATTTGAAAAATCATATATGTTCAGGCAAATTTTTTAGATGCAGACAGCCTTGCCGCTACCAGAGCAGTTAGCTGATGCCAGCTTATGGGCGATAGCCTGTACGTCGTCCTGTTGGCTTAACCAGGCCTGCTCAATAACCTGAGCAGCCCATGAAGGAATATGCGGAGATAAGCGGTAGTGAACCCATTTTCCATTCTTGCGATCCAGCAACAATCCGCTTTCACGTAGCATTGCCAGATGACGAGAGATCTTAGGCTGCGACTGTTCCAGCGCCGTGCAGAGATCGCATACGCATAGTTCACCCATCTCTTTGAGGAGAAGGACGATACCCAGACGGGTTTCATCGGACAGGCTTTTAAAGAGTTGTAGGGGTGAAATTGATGACATCGTGACCTCCTGCGTTGAATGAATAGTGTCGCGCTTCTAAACCAGGAAGTCAAAAACATATATGTTATATCGAATTCGTTTAGTATTAATTCTTCAGTGGTAGATAACAGGAACAACGGAGTCGGGGCAATACGGGCAAAATTTCATCTTTGTTGTGAAAAGAAAAAGTTTAACGATAGGGTACTGATAAGTAAGGCAGCACCATACAATGAACAATAAATCACCTTAGCGTGGGATTTTTTCCGTTTTCCAAGCGGCCCCCTATTAATACTGATAGCCAGCCTACTGAAATTAATGAAGAAGATATATCCAGATTATCACCATTGATGCATGGCCATATCAATATGTTAGGTCATTACTCATTCACCTTGTCTGAAAATGTGATGAAAGGTGAGCTAAGGCCGTTAAATCAACAGGTTAACGAATATATAGACGCTTAGCGTAGGTTTTCGCCCCATTGGACCTCAAACCCCTAAAACAAACCGTCCTGCCATTGCACAATCAAATGAGCTGACCGAAGCCGCCTACTATCTCTCACTACAAGCGAAACGAGTGCTCTGGTTATGCCTTATGGAAACCTATCGGCAAGAGGAACATCAGGGAACTTTTACCGTCCGTGTGGCAGATTATCAGCGCCTGTTTAAAGTAAGCCAGGCGACCGCCAGTACAGACGTTAGAAAAGGAATTGATGCTTTATCTAATAGCTCAGTGACATTTTTCCCGTCAGACGGTGAATATGAAGAACGTAAACGCCCGTGGTTAGCCGAGGCTGGTCTTAAACGCGGTCGGGGTTCCTGGTCAATTGAATTCAATCATAAGGTCATGCCTTATCTCCTTGACCTAAGCAGCCAATTTACGACTTACAACTTGTATGACTGTGGACGTATTAACAGTGTCCGGGCAATCCGCCTGTATGAAAGCCTGTGTCAGTTTAAAAAGTCAGGTATATGGATCACAACACCGAACTGGCTTGCCGAACGGTATCAATTGCCACAATCCCAGCGTGATAATTTTGCCGAAATGAAGCGAACGTTCATCAAACCAGCGCTAGAAAAAATCAGTAAAGAAACACCACTGTCGGCATCGATGTCAGAGACAGAAGACGGAAAATTGATTTTTACTATCATAACTAAAAATCCTGAGCCTTCTTTGTCTGGCTCGTAAACTTTAGGTATTCCCCATAAATCTTTATACAGCCGTAACTTTAGCTATCTCCCATACAGGGCTTTTCTACTGGTGTAATTTGACCGATAGAAAATGCATAATTAGGGTTTCAGATATTGGAACAATAACCGCAAGTTAAGTGGTTAGTGAAATGGCCAAATTTGCTGGCGTAAGGGTTTGAGGTCAAATGGGGCGAAAACCTACGTTAAGCTGTATCAGACAAAAAAACCTTAACGTGTGAAACTGTTCCGTTGAACGTCAAACTCCATGTCCACCTCCATTAGTTTCTCTGGCGGTGTTCTCAGCGTCTTTTTGACAGGTCATACTTTTTGGCGATTTCGCCCGCAGCCCTTTCTATGCCTGGGTACACAGTGCTTTCATTGATCCCGAACCGCGCCAGTTGAGTCATCAGACCGGTCTTGTTCCTGATGCGGAACTTTTTGATCTTGATTTCACTGTGGCCAGTCTCCGGCAGAACGGCATCCTCACCGAACAGCAGGAATGCCCCCGACTGCGAGTTAATGCGCGGGTTGGACATTCTGCCTTTAACCACAATCAGCCGCTGTAAATCGTCAGGCTCGATGACGTGCTTGAAATACGACTTCTCATCCTTGATCAGGTGAAGCAGCTGCGCACAGGCGTCCGTCTCGTTAAAGCTGGACTTAGTCTGGCTCAAATCCAGCACCTTCTTTACCGATTCAGGCAGGCGTGACAGATTCGCGATGCAGCTGACTGTGTCTGAGTCAAAGAACTTAATCTGGCTTTTCCGGGTGGTCATGATAATGACGTTCCCGTCGATCTCCCTGTCATTCTCTTTTTTCATAGTCGAACAAGCAAAGTAGAGCGCAATCAGCGGATTTGTAGTGACATCCAATAGTCGCGTAGGCAGGCCGTAATGCTGCATACGAACCAGCTTGTCCAGCATATACCTGTCGTTCATGAACTCGGAAGGTTGAACCGTCAGCAGCTCGTTGATCATTTCTGACTCATGCTGTCGGTAGCGGAAGTTTCCGTGCTCATCATCCTTGCGGTACAAGGACGGCGTCAGCTCATACCGGTAATCGGAATGTCCCCGGTAAAAGATTTCTTCGTTTTCCGTGAAGGAATGGTCAAGCACTTCAGAAAGGTAGGCGTTTACGTCAGTAATTATCGTCTGATCATCGCTGCTTTCATGTGGAATAATAACATTGCCCGGCGGCGGCGGAGGCACCTGAGTATCGATCCCCATTACATTCAGCGCGTCTGTTAACTCCAGATCTTTTACTGACCAGCGTGTGCGGTGAAGGCCAAAGAAACCCAGCCCGAGAAGGCTGGAATAATCCTTTTCAGAAGGAATCTCACACTTGCCTAAATCCGTCAAAATGGTGAAGTCGAATTTTATTTTAGGTTCGCGCCTTTCCGGTAAGACTTCCAAATTGCTGATGCTTCCTATTCTGATCAGTGAGTACTCTTTATAGTTAGTCTCTTTTTCCGGCTCGGTCATAAATATGACCGGCAGGCTGGATAAATATTTAAGTGATTCTTCTGTCAGCGGCAGTAATTTATTTCTGATGCTGTCCGAGGTGGATTCAAATAGGCGTGATACCGGAAATGATTCACTGCCCTTTTGCTCCTGGAAAAATTCATAAATTTCGCCTGCAACGATAAAATTAAACATTGATGCTCCCTGTTCCAGTATTGACGTCAGCGTGCGTGATTTTTCCGGGATCATTGAACCAAACCATGTTCATAAAGGAAGCGATTTGGAGAAATTGCACGCAGAAATGGAATCTGCCATCGAACTTCTAAATCAGCGTAGAAATAGTTAAGGTAGATAGGGCGCTAAGTATATAGTGCCCTATCTAGGTTACTCCAATAAACCAAGTTTTGTTCCCAAGGCCTCAGTTGTTTCTAACTTTTGTTCCATTTCCTCAATCAGCTGCAGCGTCAGCTTGACCAGATCTAACGTTAGCTGTTCAGCTGCCGTAAAATTCAATTTGAGAATATTGAGCTGACCTTTGCTTAACTGGCTCTGTATCTGAGCTTTTTCAAAACCATCACGTTGCCTATTATCTTTTATAATTTGTGTAATGCGGCGCAGGATAACCTTATCAATTCCAGGATACTTTGGGTTATCAAAGATATTAGGATGGCTTTTTATAAAAGGCTCCCAGGAGAAGAGAATGTCATACCTGTGCGCATAAGTTTGTTGTTTCGGTCGATAGTGCCATACCCCGATAAAAGGGATATTCTCATTTAAGCATCGCTGGAAATGTTGTTGTAAATCCCGAGCTACAGCCCGCCCCTCATAGAGTAGATAATAATCAGAAGGCCTTAAAGAAGGCACTCTGATACGCGGCGGTGGTGCTGTCAAAATAGTGTGAGTAGTTTTACCTAACCACATATCTCGTATTTGATCACGAACCGGAGGTATTGTTATACAGAACCAGTAAAGAGGGATGTATACCGCTATTGGAGGATCGAGCTCTTTTCCGTTCTCAGGTATATGGGGTAAAAAAGTATCTAGGATTTCATTAATACGCGGGTTATCTCGAAATTTTTCAAGCCAACTGAGGAAAGGCCGTGTAACTACCAGGCATAAACATCCCCAGCTAGTACCATATTTGTACAATGACCAACCTGGCTCTCTCGCATAGTGTAATTGCACGTATTCAACTAGGCATTGTACGAATGCATCATGCGTGCGGGTTTTTATCGTAAATCTTTTACGTGGTTTGATTAGTAAATCAATAAACAACGTGGACATAGAAACCTGGCAATCTGAATTCATGGCTAAACCCATAATGCTACGTCATTTTTTTTGGAATAGCACTTTGCCTACCTGTAAATTCAGTGTTAAACACGATCAAATGTTGACGATTGATCGAATACTGATCAATACGGCTATGCCGTATGCAGGCGACAACAATGTAAAAGAAAACTCTATTGGTAAGGGTCGCCGGTGACCCGCGGAGCGGTTCCAGACTTCCATAATCCCGTAAACTCCCCCCTTCCTGCTAGACCTTGTTTTGGAGGCTTGAGCTGTGCGAGAGCCGTCCAACTCAGCTTACAGCAATGAAATAGTTTAATGGTCGGAGACAAAAGAAAGAATTAGCGACTGAGATAGATGCAATCAAATTAATGTCAGTTAATAACGGATGGTTATGTGAACTATTTTGCCCGGCTTTAGCCGGGAGCTACTTATTATAGTTATTTATTCTCGATTGTTGAGTTGTCATTTGCCCAGAGCGGAGCGAGGGGAGCTACTTTAGAGAGCTGGCTTTAGCCGCTCGAAAAGTACTCCTCTTTTTAGAGGCTTATTTTGTTCAGGAATAACGTTCGAAATTAATGATATTTATCAATGATACTACGAAATTAACTGACCCCATTCGAAGTTAACGGTGCAAATATTCAGCACAATCAAAATTACGTCTCTGTCAGTCACGAATTCGGGTTAATAATGGAAAATGGGTTATACGGAAGTGGTCAAATAACACCCAATTCCAGATGTTGGGTCAAGACAAAAACCGCGCTAGGCACGGTAGAATTCGAGGAAGAGGTATAATTAAGGCTAGACTATGCCAGCACGCTCAAGCAATAACCGGTAAAAGGTTTCTGGGTCACTGTGTTTGAGTCCAGGCTGTTCTTTCTGCAACGCCAGTTCTTGTGACACAACTACATGCGTCATGACTACTCCACTGGTTGACCATTTGACATAGGCATCATAATAAGGGTTTTGCCGTTTACGCTTCGCTTTGGCCAAACTGTTAATTTTACGCTGTGTCTCGTCCAGAAGGAGATCGAGACGCCGGGAATTACCACTGTTGATTTCAGCCAGTCGTCCCTCCAGAAAAGCCACTTTATCTTGCTTCTCTTTTGCCAGGTCAGGGCTAACAACCCAACGTTTGATTTGTTTCAAGCGATTCCGTAGCGAGGGTTTGTCATTTAGATCAATGCCAATACGCTCAATCCGCAGCAGATGCCTTTCATATTTCTTACGCAAACTTTCAGTTAAACCGTTTTTTATTGCCCATGTTTTGAACTGGCCAAGCCAATGACGGATCTCTTCAACGGCAATGCCTCGGGAAATAAAGAACTTTTCAGTCAACCATAAACGCAGCGGCTTGTTCTGGCCACTATCAGTATCTTTACCGTGAAGCGCGATCACATACCCGAGCTGTTCCTGTACTGATAAGGCATGTAATGGACTGTCATAGGCTTTGCGACCATTATCATAAACATGCAACATACCCATCGCGGCCGCAATTTGCTCAAACGGAGCCATGATTTCGAACGGGTAGTCACTGTCAGGGTTGTAATCGCAATTGGCAGCCAGTGCCATTGACAACGCGGTCAGCGCTTCACAGCTTTCAGAACGTGCCGATATACGCATTGCCTTTGGCGTAAAGTAAGGGTCATTGCGCTTGGTGTATGGCACATAACCTTCCCGCCGCAGTTCAATGAGATCATGATTGCGGTGCCAATTATGGCTTTGCATACGCGCCACAACTTTTGCCGCCATGCCTCGAGGCACAGAGCAACACAACTGTGGTGTATAACGCCGATGAACTTTAGATTGTCCACGTCGCAAAGCGTTTGATTCGCCTCGCCGTGTACGTTTTAGAGGATCAGGATGTACCTGAATGGCCTGTTGGCTTTGACTATTCACCCCATCCTACACAGATGGCGGATGGGTATTGTTTTCTAAATTGCATGAGTTATAATCTCTCACAGGCCAGCGCCTGCTTTGTGACCCCCTGATATCCACGCTTCCGCCAAGTTGCAAATGGATTTCGGGGGGTTTTTGCATTTAAGGCCCGCTGTCCTGGTACCTTTTACCCCGGACATTTAAGGATATGTCCCATCCAGTAACAGAACGACGTTATAAAACGTCGCCCTTTCTCATTCTTCTGTACCACTTCAGATACTTATACTGCTAAGAAACCCTAGCAAAAACATGCGTAAATACTACCGGATTTTGGCCGGCTTGCAACAAATGGATCTCTATCGATCTCTTTTTGTGCTGCAAGACGGTATTTGCATATCCTATCTTACTGTATGTTTATTTTGTATCCCCTCCAGATAAAACAGCAAATAAAACCCGCTAGAAAACCTTCTCATGAACATAGTTAGCCTTAAAAGAAAACAAGAACATTCCGATTCCTTAGATTTCCAGCACTGAATTGATCAATATTTAGCCTGTCAGCAAGGTAACTATGAAAGTCAAATATTCTGATTATTTTGTTTTAAAGATCAATTGATCTGCAAAAAGGATCTTTTCTAGATCTTTTGATCAAAAAACAGGGGTAAATAGTTATTTATCGCTGTTTGAAGTGCTCATGTCAGGATATATGATCGTTAAAAAGTAATTTACAACAGATTAGATTGAAAATACCATTCAACACCATACTTAAGTACAGGTTTAAACGGTTTGCGAGTCCGCCAACTTACACCCGCCAAAAACCCGTACATTTGCTTTAGCCTGGACTGTGCCTGGTAGCTTCCTACCGGCACCTCTCTGCCCTTGGTTGTCGGGTGCAGTCCAGGCTAAAGCGCAGTTAGGAGAACCGCGATGCACGTTTTCACTATCGCTCGTCTTTGTCAGTTGAATCCACTGGGTTCAATTTTGGCGGAGCTTACTCACTTCATTGCGCTTTTTCATTATTCTTCCGCCCATCACCGGGGAACATCATGGAACGCTGGTATCTCGCTTGCCATAAAGCAGGAAAAGATAACGTCTTCAAAGCCCAGATGACCCTGGAGCGCATTAATGTCATGGCTTTTAGTCCAATAATGCGCGTTTACCGTCCTCGGGCCGACCGTCCTGGCCAAAGCCGACAAGTCATCGAGCAGTTATTTCCTGGTTATATCTTTATTTGTTTCGATCCCGAAATTCATCACTCATCAAAAATCGAAACCTCCCCAGGTATCAGCCATCTGGTACGTTTTGCGGGCGAGATCGTTCCTATTCGTGAAACAGTCGTGGACAGTGTGATGCGGTTGCCGGTTTGTGTGCAGGCATTTTCCAGCATTCATCCTGGAAAACGTCAATGGGATAAGAATCAGGTTCCACTCAATAACGTGCAACGCCAGCAGATCCAGTCGCTGGTTGATGAAAAAGATGGTGAAGTACGCAGTGCCCTCTTTTATGCTTTTATCGAGGCAATACGCTAACTACCGATGAATTTATTGATTTGATTTCAGTATTTCTCTGCCTAACCGGAGGATAGATGTCAAAGCAAGTCCAAGATGTTCCCCCTGCCATTGAATGGCAATCTGATGATTTTGTTCTACAAACTTTTACCTTAGAAGATGATGTTCGTAGTCCGGGTAATAAAACATATGACACCGGTAAAGATTATCTTCCTCAGTATATTTCCCATTTGAACTCTTGCAGGTCACGCCGTCATTCCTACCCCCAGTAGCACCCTCTGTCTCCACTGATACTCCTCTTGACCACCCGAAATGTCGGGTGGTTTTTTTTCTCTGCATACGCCACCGCGTAACCGAGGTGACTTGAATGTCTCTACGCAAAACATATTCCCTGGGTGTTCAGCATGACAAAATGCTGACAGAACAGGCCGTAAATCTGACCGGAAGGCTCGACCGGCCCATTGCTTGTCGCCATGTCCTTTACGCCATTCTGGACCTGGCTTACCAAATCGACAGCGCTGAACTGGCTCAGAAAGTCCTCGATATAGCCAACGAACCACGTCGACCACGCGGCCCCAGGAATAAACACCAATGAAAATGCTCATCCCCATCGCATTAGCGCCGGTGGTGTTGAGCGGGTGTGCCCTAACTACTCACAAGCCTCCTACAACTCCGGCACAACAATTTGTTACCACGCTGATACAAGAACAGCGTCCTCTTATTCAGCAAGCCCAGGCTGAACTGGCAGTAGTTAGCAATGTCCGATTAAAACCTAAGAATCCGTTGCCGGCTGTGCCACAAAAAACAAACAAACTGGTATTAAATGCAGCCAATAAATCACAATCATCGATGCTGGCGGGCCAGAAGATTGCGGGATTACACGCTGTTAGTTTTACTGATGGACGACAAGGCACCCCCGCGCTGGCGGGCGCGGGTCAAGCTCAGACGCTGAGGCAGGCAGTTACACGAATAGCGCCAGTAGGTTGGCAACATAGTTATGGTCCAGGTATCACACCCGATGTACGCCGACCATTACAGTGGCGCGGTAATGATCAATGGCCGTATGTACTGAATAGTTTGCTTACGCAGGAAAAACTAAAAGCATCAATCGACTGGTCAAATCGAAGGATTTCTATTTCTACGGTATCTGCGACAGTCCCTCTGGTGCCTAAAGCCTCCGTAATCACAACAACTACAGCACCATCCCTTAAAACCAAAGTAGTCAATAAAACCAATCCATTCACTGGCCAATCCGTTCCAGAGAAGAATGCTCCCACAATACTTTCTGCCAAGATATCGATACCGATTGAGAAAGAAGTTCAACGAGAGTGGGTTATGGCCCCAGGTAGTACTCTCAAAGACTCAATATTGACATGGTCTGCCGAAGAGAAATGTTCACTTCCAAACGTTAAACACTGGACCGTGGAGTGGTTAACTTCCGTGAATTACCGTATCGATGCTCCGCTTGTGTTCCATGGGACATTTATGGATGCACTAAACGGTGCTTTCAGCCTTTATCTGAATGCTTCGGTACCGCTTTATGCAGGAACCCGGAGTCAGCAGTGTCAGGTGAGTGTCAGTGACGAGGTGCCAAAATGACGCACTGGATGATGGTGTTTATGGTCGGTCTGTTGACATTGACTCTCGTCCCGCCCCGGCACACTGAAATGAATGCATTGTCTACTCAAACCACCGAAGTGCAGGCACAAGCTGTGGCAACGGTAAGTTATATCAACCAGATAAACGACACGCTCTACACTCACCCACAGAATGATGGTGTGGTTGATATCGCAAAACCAGTATTTCCTCTAGGCCCTGTCAATAACCTCCGAACCCAAGGAAAAACATGGGTTTATCAAACTGACTATCCTGGCCTTATGAATGCATTAATCAATGCATCACTGAGTTCATCGCTTGTAGGTCGAGTCTACAACCGGCAGTTGTTTGATCACGCGGGACTCAGCACAGGACTCATTGCTCCCACATCAATTCCAGACGGGTCAATCGTCTACATCAATTAATGGAGAACACATGTTGCTACATCCAAGGGTGAAACTTGCCCCTATTTTTGTCTGCCTGTTACTGACGGGTTGTTCAAGTCTGGAACGCATCAATACTCAGATCAGTGATACAGAAAACACTCAGAAAATCGTTACTGGCAAGATTGAGGACATGCGAAAGGGCAAGGTCGTTCAAGAGCTGACATCGCAATGGATTAATACAACCCCCATAACCGGAAAAGGTAGCGAAAAAAGCCAACTCCCTTCGTGCGCACCAACATTTAGTCGTGCCGGTGACGTTAGCCTTGCAGAGATTGGTGCCTTCATTTCTACAACCTGCCGAATTCCGTTATTTATCACGCCGGATGCCCAAGGGGTCGGTAACTCAGGGGGAACAACGACTCAGGCAATGAGCGGTTCTATTCCCCCGCCTGATCCGACTACGGGCATGATCCCGTTGGCACAATTAGGTTCAATGTCAGGACCCTCTGCTACACCGATGACTACGACCAATAACACTTTGCATGGTGTTTTCTGGCAAGGTGGGCTAGATGGCTTCCTAGATAGCATCACTACCCGCCTTGGGCTATCGTGGCGTTATGAGCAGGGTAAAATAACTATTTTTTACATTGATACACGCACGTTTCCTGTCAATTTCATGGATAACATGACGGTCTTTTCTTCCACAACAGTCAGCGGAACAACAACCAGCAACGGCAGTTCAGGAGGGACCACGTCTACCGGCGGTATTTCTGGCGATAACAACACATCACAATCGACCGAAACGAAGATAAAAACCAGTTTATATGACGATATCAAAACCACTGTAACCGCTATGCTGACGCCTAAAGTCGGTCGTATGAATCTTTCTGCTGGAATGTTAACGGTAAGCGATACACCTCAAGTACTGGAAGCTGTGGGTCGTTATATCGCTGACCGTAATAAACAGCTTAACCGGCAAGTGGTCTTTAATGTTCAGGTTTACAGTGTCGAAGCCCGTAATCAGGAAAACCTGGGGTTCGATTTGACCGGCGTATTTAACAGCGGCAGCGTCAAAGGCATGCTAACAGGTTCATTTGCGAATGCGGCCGAGAATGCGATGAGTGGTGGGGTTACCCTACTGGATGGAAAAGGAAAAGGGTCTGCGGCATTTATTAAAGCACTGTCTGAAAAAACCAACACCAGTATCGTGACTCAAGCCTCTGCCATGACCACGAATATGTCACCAGTACCTCTACAAATGGCATTACAGCAAGACTTTGTCGCTGGAATTACGACATCTCAGACTGCCAATGTAGGCAGTTCTACTGATATCCAGCGAGCCACCATTACCACGGGTTTTAATATGGTGGCTATGCCTTACATGATGCCGGAAAGCGACCAGATGCAACTGCAATTTTCTATAAGCATCTCAGATGATCCGACGTTCCGCACCGTCAAACAAGGTGATGCGCAATCAGAGCTTTCCCGAACACACCTTAAAACCTCCACTTACCGCGTTATTCTCCGCTCTGGCAATACCATGCTGCTGACTGCCTTTGATCAGGGCAACAACACGGCATCCAAACAGGGCGTTGGATCAACCTCATTCTGGGGATTAGGTGGCGGCGGAAACGCGGAGAAAAGTCGCAATATGTTACTCATTCTGGTGACAGCTAACATTGTGGGATAAATAAATGGACGATTCGTTACACATATTAAACGGTGCCACCCGCCTCCCTCTTCCCCCCGACCAGAACTGGCTGGCTGCATTAAGGTGGGAAATAGCGCCCACACAGAGTAAGTCCGAGTTACGGCGCAGAGCCACCCAAGAGGGTGCAACACACTTTCTCGCTACATCTTTTTCTGAGAGCGAGTTATTGGCGTGTTGGGTACAAGTGCCAAAAAGTGAAAAGAAAGCGCCTATCAGTGCTGCCTTGGCTGTAGCTCATCAACTCAGTGATGATTGCTACGCCGTGTTTGAACTACAAAGTGGTATCTATTGGTTTGTGGCCAACTGTAAAGGCCAACTCTCCGTTCTGAGTGACAAGGTGGGCAACAAAGAAAGTATGCTAGCCGCTGTCACTTTTTTCTTGTCTATGAATAAGAGCGCCCATAAATGGCATGTTATTGCGCCTGTGGGTTTTTTTGAGGATAGGGAGGCTAACCCAACGCCTCTGATTGACTTCACCCTCTCGTCCAGTGTTAACAAACTCTACAACATCCCTTCGATGTCCCTGCGTCGTCCAGTGCAACGGTTTTCACTGATTGCGCTAGCTGTAGTAGGTGTCATCGTAGGAACACATATCTATCAAGGGTGGAAAGAAGATAAAGCATTGCAGATGGCAAAACTGCAACTCAAAGAAAACATTCAGGCACAAAAACCCGTATTACCCCCCTGGCCTTCTCTGCCAGATGCTCCCGCCATTATTCGTGGTAATGGTGAATATCTAATTCCTCTGTCCGTCGCCGGGTGGATGCTAGAAAGTAAAACCTACACACGCCAGAGCGATATCGCTCTTATCTATCGTCGGACCGGTAACGCCAGCGTTGCTGATTTTAGACGACGGGCACAAGAGTTGTTTGGCGAACACCAGGTTGCTTTCAATATTCCTGGAGGGGCAGATCAAGCGACAGTCACGTTGCCCATATCTGCGTTAGCTGGTTCAGGACAGCAAAAACTAATAGGTCTGACAGAAGCCATGCTAATACTGACCACATTTGCCCAGCGGCAAAATGCACAGTTGCAGCTCGACCCCCAACCGAATACACGATTAATCGACGGAGAGAACATCACGCTACCTTGGCGGGAAGTACGTTTTACGTTAATCCTCCCTATATCGCCTGACATCTATATCGATTCATTACCGATGCCAGGGTTACGCATAGCCCGTATTCGCACAGTACGTGAGGGTGTTCGCCTAAGCTACACACTCGAAGGAACTCTTTATGCCAATCCATAACCGTGTACTTTTTATTTTTCCGCTGCTATTTGCTCTGGCCATAACGGCACATGCAGACACCGAAATTCCAACGCAGCAAATACCCCCGGAAGAAAACACAGCCGTTCCCTTACCGTCTGGTACCTTGAACGAATTGGAAAAACTCAATACGCAAACGTTATTGACCGAAGCACAAGCCCAATTGGCCAATGCACGGGCCTCACTTCAAAAAGCCAAGAGCCAGTACAGCGACACATCATCAGGGCAGATGGTTTTGTCGGGTACAAATTTGCCACCCGGATTGCCTAATCCCTCAATCAGCATTCCCCAGCAAACAAAGTCTGGCCCTCCCCGTATCCTTGAAATCAGTGGACAAGGACGGTCGTTATCGGCTCGCCTGATGCTTGATACGGGTTTATCTATCATTGTCCGCACGGGCAGTAACATCCCCGGCCGCGATTTACTCGTGACGGATATTTCTGCCAGTACCGTCGAAGTGAAAAATACGCAGGGCCAGCGTCATACCCTGACTTTTGGTGAATAACATGACACTCACTAATTCCCCTCCAGTTTTTGAATTCAATGCACTGGCTAACGAATATATGTTCTGGGAAATAGGTTCCCCCCCAGTTTGCTATGTGTCTGCCGACCATTGCAAAATGCCTGCGGTTCAAAGTGAGCTGCAACGAGCGCTGGCCAAGATCCCCGGTCTGATCACTGAGATAGTTCGCTTTGATGAAATAGCCCAGCACCGCCAAAAAAACCGCGTCCATGTAGAAACTGCAGAAAACCTACAACCGGAAGTCATTGACCTATTTGCCCAAGCAGCAGCTGCGGGAGCGTCTGATATGCATTTTTTGGTCAATACAGACGGTACCACCATCTATCAGCGTATCTATGGCGATTTGTCAGTCGTGGCCAATAAAAAGACTGATGAGGGGATGACTCTGCTACGTTGCATGGTTAACTCCATGACGGATACAGGCGCCAGGGAGTTCATGGAGAACGAGATCCAGGATGCCCGCATTGAAAACAAGTATTTACACAAAGCTAATTTATATGCGGCTCGCTATGCGCATATTCCTACTGAGAATGGTGTTTATGCCGTTGTCCGACTGATCAAGGATGAAAGAGACGATATTCCCTCGCTGGAAATTCTCGGCTTCAATCCCGAACAGATCACCCTGATACGGCGTATGCTCCGCAGTCCATATGGCTTTATCATCCTTTCGGGCCCGACGGGTTCGGGGAAAAGTACCACACTGCGTACTCTTGCTGAGATGTATACCGTGTTTACTTATGGCCTTAAACGCTTACTGGCAATCGAAGACCCCCCGGAGGGCAAACTACCTGGCATCCAGATCCCTATTTTCGCCGACAAAAGTGATCCTATAGCAGTCAAACAAGCCTGGACCCGAACTATTGCGGCCAGCTTACGTCTTGACCCTGATGCATTGATAGTAGGGGAAATGCGTGACAAAGACTCTGTTAAAACCGCGATTTCTGGAGCCGAAACTGGGCACCTTCTGATGGCAACACTGCATGCCAATGACGCGCCGAGTATTATCAGCCGTATGGTTGATACATTGGACGTGCCGCTTGCGCTTATCACTGATCCCCAACTGATTGTCGGCCTGATTGCACAACGCCTGGTGCCTTTGCTATGCCCTAGCTGCAAACAGACTTATGAACAGGTGAAAGACAGCCTTGAAGCTGATGAATTACAGCTAATTTCTACCTATTGTGACAAAGACAAAATCCGCTTTCGTAATCACAACGGTTGCAATAACTGTCACTACGGTACTGTGGGACGCAGGGTTATTGTTGAGGTTATTCGGCCTGATGCTCAGTTTATGCACCTTTATCGGCATGAAGGCAAACTTGTCGCTCGAAACTACTGGGTTAATAAGATGGAAGGCACTACACGCGGCATGCATCTTCAGCAATATCTTAATCGTGGGGAGGTTGACCCCCTTGAGGGAGACCGTATCAATCCGTTGGATGAGGACACCTTGTTAGCCCTGGACACAACTTCCCTTTCTGTTTGACCGATTAGTTTCTTCGTCTTCCCCAGCTAAATACCTTTCTCACTGTTAGGAGCCTTGCATGATTTCATGGATAAAAGCTCGCCTAAAAAGCCTGCCCACTACTGAAATTCGTCCCCCAGATTGGTTTTCTCGGCTCGATATTTGGGTAGCTCGGAAAACTTTCTTTATGAGTGAGCGGCGACATTTTTACGAACAACTGGCCTTTTTGCTCGATAACCAATACTCACTTAAAGACGCTATTACCAAACTTCAATACGCCGCCAAGCAAAAAGGGAAAGAACGCAGCTCTCTGATGTACTGCCTAAGTGATATTCATTCTGCATTGACCACAGGGCAAACTCTGGACAAAGGCCTGTCATCTTGGGTTCCACACAATGAAAGCACCATCATTATGTCAGCCAGGCTAACAGGTGATTTGAGTAATGCGCTGAAACGCACTATCCAAAATATCGATACGATCGGAAAGCTAAAAAATAAGGTCATCAGTAGTCAGATATATCCGTTTTTTTTATGTATCGGTACTCTGGTTGCGATGCATTTTCTTAACGACAAATACATACCGACGGTTCTGGCCATCATCCCACGGGAAGCATTAACTGGAAAACTCGCTCTATTTGTCGGTATTACTGAGTTTTTTGTCTCCAACATGTTCCTACTACTATCGGCAATTGCACTAACTATCATATCCATTCTATGGACCATGCCGAATTTGACAGGAAAGTTCCGTAATCGTGTTCTTGACCGGCTATTTCCATGGAGTGTGTATAAAGAGACGGAGGGAGCAACATTTCTGCTTAATTACGCAGCGCTGATGCATCCATCTATTCGTATGGAACAGTCACTCCATCTTCTGTGCGTGTATGCCTCACCTTGGTTATTTGAGCGCCTTGATGCTACGCGACGCAAGCTCAGTAAAGGGGTGAATTTTGGACAAGCCCTGCTTTCAACTGGGTTTAACTTCCCCTCTCGTGATGCCGCAGTACATCTGTCGATTCTAAGCGGAGGGAATAATGCCCAAGACCTTATCAAATCGTTTGCCTCTTTCTGGCAGGCGGAAAGTCTCAGAAAAATCACCAAAACCTGTGCGGTCGCCAACTTCGTAATTCTGTTGATCAACGCTAGTTATATCGTGCTGCAAATATTGGCTAGCGTAGAAATCAATGCGCTCGTCAAAACGCTTCACTAACCCCTAACGAAAGGAAAATTTTATGAAAATTTCACGCCCGTTTACCACTGTGAAAAAACCGAACGACAATATTAATAAAGGGACAACCCTGACAGAAATAATTATGTGGATGGTTATTGTTGGTGTCGTCATGGCTGCAGTTTATGCCGCATCTAAAGGTGCATTTTCAACCAGTGATACGTCCAAAGAAATTAACGCTTATAACGAAATGATGGCTAAAACGCCTCGATTGTTAAAAAACGCGGGGCAGTATCCCTATAACGGCTCAGCCGATATGACCGGCACGTATATCGTCATGGCGAGCGGGGCTCCAGTAGGTCTAAATCTTGTTGGCACGGCATCTTCTGGCTCAGCCAGTTTGACCAATACCTATGGCGGTCCGGTATCTCTTATGCCCGAAACCTCTTCTGGTGGCCAAAAATCTGGATTCTCGCTAACAACCTCCAATATCCCACAAGATGCTTGTACCGTAATCGCCACCACACTGAGTTCTGGATCTAACGTGGTGACAACAAAAGTGAATGGAACATCAACATCGGGTCCATTAACGTCGGCAAATGCTGTGCAGCAATGTACGGCTGACTCGGGATCAACCGGTAACAATACCCTGACTTTCATCAGCCAAAGCTAAGGAGGTTATATGCGGCTTTCCCTTATCGCACTATTTGGCAGTGTGATGCTATGCCTGACCACACCGGTTCATGCCTGGTGTTTTGATGAAGCTGGCGCTCGATATCACATAAACGCACAACTCCTGCGGGCTATTGCGGTCAGAGAGAGCTCGCTTAACCCCAATGCTATCGGCATCAACCGCGCGGGTAACAAGATATTAAGCCGTGATTATGGCTTGATGCAGATTAACACCCAACAATTACCCAGACTTAAACGTCTGGGTATTATCAAAAGCGAACAGGATTTACTGACCAATCCCTGTCTCAACATTCAAATTGGAGCCTGGATACTAGCCCAACATCTGCAAGTCTGTGGTAGCAACTGGTCGTGCTTAGGTTCATACAATGCCGGTTTCTCTCCCGACAGAGAACCGCGCAGAATGTGGTATTCGAAGAATATATATAAGGAATACATGCGCCTGGGTGGGGGTTCTTCATGAGTTCTACTCTTTTGGTGCTGCTGTTATTTGCTGTCCTACCACTAACATTTGCTTTTCTTAGTCATGGCCCAGTTCTAAGACAAGGTAATTTGTTTCTCCTCAGCTACGACCAACCTATTTATTCACGTCAAATTATTCACCTTCTCCAATGGATTACCTGGAGTTGTGCGCTATTGGTTCTGCTACTCAATAGAACATTTACACTTTCACCGGCACACTTGCTACAGTCATTTGTACTGCTGATATTTAGCCTGAATCTTATTGCCCTAGACGCGCAAGAACGCTGGCTACCGCTGTGTTTCACTAACAGTTTCTGGCTGGCGGGACTTTTGCTCACGTTACTCCCTGGTGCTGCGATATCTCCTTACGCTGCTGTCTACACCAGTCTGGCTGCATTTCTACTTCTGAGCCTGGTATACCGGATTTTGGCACGCAAACAACCTGATGCTCTTGGATTGGGTGATGTTCATCTACTTGCCGGTCTATGTGCCTGGCTACCCCTCCTTTGGTTGTCTGGTGCATTGGTACTCTATTTGTTAATCACCGTCAGCTTGTTTGGACGAAAAACTCCGCACCCACTGGCACCATGGCTGCTTCCAGCCGTGATACTTATTCATCTTATTCACCCCATTCTGGCAACAGAGGGAAATATCTATGTTGAGTAAAAAAAAATCTATCTCACATCCCCCCGTTAACCGTGGGTTAACCATTGCCGAAGCAGGCATAGTTATCACTGTGCTCTCGGTAATAATGGCCTACAGTATCCCTCGGGTTATAGAGTACAACCAGGAACGAGCCTGGGACATCAGTGCAACCATGCTGTCTGCCGTCAGTGCGTCAGCCAATCGCTATATCAAGGACAATAAAGACACTCTGACGACACAGCTCAAAACCGCAAAAAATGTTGTTATCACAGGTAAACAGTTACAAGACGCAAAATACCTTCCACCTGGATTCAGTCTAACTACCGATGATGGCCAGTCATATCTGGTAGCTGTAACCCAAGACGGTAAGAGCAACTTGATGGCGTTCGTCCTGACCTCTGCGGGCAAGGAAATTAAGCCTAATGGACTTAGGTATATTGCTCAAAACATCAGTGGACTAGGTGGTTATATTTGGCCTGCTAATCAAGCGATTGGTGCCAATGGCAGTTGGATTGTTAATCTCCCTGATTATGGCCTATCGGGTCAGGTGGGTCGCCTTGCTGTCATGTTATCTTCCGACTCACTCGGCAGTGACAGTGAAGCAGGTGATCGTCTGTATCGTTTTGAGGTCAATGGACGCCCGGACCTAAACAAAATGCATACGGCTATCGATATGGGCAGTAACGATATTAACAACACCCGCAATCTGAATGCTCAGAATGGTCTTTTCTCTGGTGATGTTTCGGCAGCTAACGGTCAGTATTCAGGAAATCTAACAGCCAAAAACGGTAACTTTTCAGAATCAGTCACCGCTAACCAAGGTATAACCGCCAATAAAGATATTCGCAGTAACGAGGGATGGATCGTAACCCGCAACAACAAAGGTTGGTTAAATGAAACCTATCAGGGTGGTTTTTACATGTCAGATAACGACTGGGTGCGCAGCGTCAATAACAAAGGTATCTACACTGCCGGTCAAGTTAAAGCGGGGACTGTTCGGGCTGATGACTTGTTAAATGCAGCTGGAACACTGCAACTCGACCAAGTTAGTGTGGCCGGCGTGGGTTGCCCTCAAATTGGACGCCAAAGTCGGGATAATACGGGAGCACCGTTATTCTGTATTGGGGGAGTATGGAAGAAATCTGGTGGGGGCATTGATTTCAATAACGTAATGAATCAATACGTTGGTGATGGTGGCCGATGCCCAGCTAATTATGTTGCCGTCGGTGTTGGTGGTTTCTATGCAACATATACAGCAGGTTATATCTGGTGCGCACCTGCCCAGTGATTTTATTGTTTACTGGAAAGTATGATGAATTTTTCATTCCAATCCCCTTGTTCTCAATAAGTATTACTCACTAACAAGTAAACACCATTCAAGTTATTTAAATCCTCTTCGTATTTATCCGTTATTCGTAATACAGGAATTAACCATATGAAACCATCGTATCTGGCCACGCTTGGCCTTTTCCTGCTATCCGGTTGTCAGGCACCACAGGCAAAACATCCGATACCTACTCCACAACCGATATCTATTCATACAGATCAAATGAGCCCCTCGTTACAGGATCTCGCCTTGAACGGAGCGCTAAATCAGAAAGTACATTTCGTACCTGGCAGCATTCGGGCAAACAGCCAACGACTTTCAGTGACATGGGATGGCGATGCTATTGAACTCCTGGCTGAATTAGCACGACAACGCGGCTTATCATTCGCTTATACCGGTGTCAGATTGCCACTTCCTGTCACTATTCATGTTCAAGACGTTACCTTTGAAACCCTGCTTCGAATTATCCGTACTCAAACCGACTGGCGAGCTCAGCTAGATCAGCAGTCCAGAGAGCTTCGCGTCTACTTTATGTTGCCCCTAAAACAAGGAGCTTTAGCATGATACGAAAAGCCTTGGCCCTCTGTCTGGCACTGGTCACCGTGCCAGTTATCGGGGCAACCATCGATACACCTCCACCACCGGATATCAATGCCTACCTATCGCCAAAGGCCACTGATAAACACGGTCTGAACGACACATTATGGCAACTTCTTAATGATGCGGGGCAAACCGTTGGTTTTCGGGGAGGAAAAGCACAGCGAGCCTGGGAACTGCAACAAGCGCTGAGTATTCAGAATGATGACTTAAATAGACTCTATACCTTTGCTCCGCTGATCAGTCGCCAGGGGTGGTTACCTCCCGTTATTGTCGCGGCTGAATCTCTCGCAAACATTACAGATAACCAGATACGAACCGCCAACAAAACCTACACCATTCTGGTGAAAGAGCGATTTGTCAGTAATCCGCCCTCTTGGCGGCAGTACTTATTGGCCGGGCTGGCAGTGAATACCGATATCCCTACAGAAATCGCCCCGAAAAATGGCGCCGAAGAGAAAGTCTGGCGTGCCGCGATAGAAAAGGGTTGGCAAGAAGGACGTGAAAGTGCCGACCGAACGTTGGAAAGCAACTTCAATCGATTAACTCGGGATTATGCCGGCATGGTGCGTTATTCCACTCTGGTACAGCAAGGCATGATCACCTTACCTGTGGTCAGTGAACAGCTGCAGTCCGTTACTGGCTCCCAAGACAAACTGATGTTGGGTGACAAAGTACGCGACCTGAAACAACGCGCTGGCTTTGAGTTGGATAAGAAACGTTGGAAACCCATCATTACAACGCAACAGTAACCGTTCAGGAGCATTCTCAATGCCTGCACTTGATGATTTAGTGGCACTAGATGATTTTGATTTTTCAGGCGGACTCGACGCAAACAAACTCCGAAGTTTTTTTGTTCACTGTTATCGCCATAAAGTCTCTGATATCCATCTACAGAGTGGAAGCCCAATCATTGTTGATCACTACGGCCGCAAGGTTGTAACCAACAAGTTCAATATTGATAGTTCCCAATTGGTGCGCCTCGTCGATGAGATATACACCCCTGATATTAAATCACTGGTCCAAGGGGGCTGTGGTGCTGACCGGGCTTTACAGCTGGAAGGTGATAATACTGGCCGTTTCGGACTCGAACGTGGTGAACGGGTGCGTTATCGCACTAACTTCATTCAGGCCACTATTGGTTCGCTTAATACAGCAATGGCCATCACGTTACGTATTATTCCATCAGCTATCCCGCCCTTAGACACAATGGGCCTGGAAGATGATCTCCGTCGCAGTTTATTACCTATGGATGGTCTGGGTTTAACGTGTGGTCCAACCGGCTCAGGGAAATCCACATTATTAGCCTCAACTTACCAGCATTACGGAGAAACACATCCCGACGGAAAGGTCACCACCTATGAAGATCCGGTCGAATATCTGCTAGGGGGTCCTCAATGGGTGCTCAAGCCTCAACAATCCGAAATTGGGAGAGATGTTCCGAGTTTTGCTGATGGCCTTCGTCTCTCGTTACGTCAGGCACCGACTTTAATTGGTGTTGGTGAGATACGTGATCTTGATACGTTAGAAGCCGCCATCGCCTGTGCTCACTCTGGCCATCTGGCCCTCAGTACATTGCATGCTTTCTCTCCGGGCCATGCTTTTTCTCGTTGTATCCGAATGGCGTCCAGTGACACCCGTGAACAAGTTGCCTTTGATCTACTTGATGCTTTGCGGTTTGTCATCGTGCAACGCCTCCTGCCAACGACTGATGGTAAACGTATCGCTGTTAGAGAATACGTCCTATTTGACGATGATTGGCGCGGCAAATTATCTCAACAACATTATTCTCGCTGGCCTGATCTGATTAACGCGTCACTTCGTGAGAGTTCGACGCGCATTGCAGATCAAACCTGGGAACTTTTTATGAACGGGCGAGTTGCTGAACATGTAGCGGAACAAGTGATGGGATGGCGCGAATTTAACGAAAAACGGAAAAAAACATAATGAACAACGATTATTGCAACTGGTTAGATGCGGGTCGCGCCGTCACGATCTTTGGCATTCCAGTGCTGGTTTATCTGGTGTTTATCGTGTGGGTATTTTGGCCAAGTATGCTGATGTTCCTCTTCTGTGTCGGATTGTTGGTGTTTTACAAACTACTGGCTTTCTTTGATTACACCCTCACGGTGGTATTCCAGCGTTTATTGCACCGGTTGCGCGGCAACATCATTACTGGTCGTCCCTGGTGGTATCGAAAATTCTTTGAATAGGAGTCCTATATGATAATCCTCAGCTCTGGCCATCCTTACCAACCTGTTGGGAGACACAATGAAAGCGACTGAATCTACCTACCTCGTTATTCCATTCGAACAGTTGAAAGAAGCCAAACGGCAGGCAGGTAAGCTGGACAATGGTGAGAATGCGCTGGAGTTCGACCCTGATCGCAAAATGTGGTTTGCCAAAGAGGGCGCTGAACTCGACAAACTCACTCGCTGGCGCATCGATAATACGCTGGCCACCGAAACCAATAACGATTCCGCCCAAGAGTTTGGCGACTTTATCCGTTCACTCGGCGGAAATCTTCAAGGCGACCCAGAGATGGATGGTCTAACTCATCGGATATCGATGAATGATGACAAGCAAGGTAAAAAATCTGGCGTTTATGTTGGTCATTTGGATGGCTTTGCCAATGGTTGGTTTGCTGATCATCGTGATGGCCATAGAAATACCTGGTCATCGAACTCAGACAGGCCTGACCCCATAGTGTTAGCACACCGCAAGGCAATGGCTGCACAAGAGCAACTACGGCGCGATGCCAGAATACGCCAAGAACAAGATAAGAAATCAGTCGAAGTCACCAAGTTATACGAGCGGTTGAGCCAAGCCAGCCAAGACCACCCCTACTTAAAGAAAAAGGGCGTGAAGGTAGCCAAAGGAATGCTCATTGATGATCGTAATCAATTGGTCATTCCATTATTGAATGTCGCCGGTGATATACGAACACTACAAACCATTGCACCCGATGGCAGTAAACGTTTAAGCAAGGGTGGGCAAAAGGAAGGTAATTTCTTCATTGTTGGTGGCACCCTTAAAAATGGTCAGCCCATTGTTTTTGCCGAGGGCTATGCCACCGCCGCCAGTGGCGCTATGGCTCTAAAGTACCCGGTGGTGATGACCGTTGATTCCGGCAATTTGGTCAAGGTGGCCAAAGCACTGCACGAGCGTTACCCCGACAGTCCTACCTTGTTCTTAGCGGATGATGATCCACCTAAGCCCAAACGCCCTGGCAATCCGGGGAAAGAAAAAGCCACAGAAGCCGCTGAGCTTACTGGCGGCATTGTTATATTACCGGCCTTTACTGCAGCTGAGCGCGAGAAGGGATTGACGGACTTCAATGACTTTCACCAGTCACGCGGTTTGTCGGCACTCGCAGAACAATTGGCCCCTGTTTTTGCTCCGTTACATCGTCCATCACCTCTGGAACCCACGACAATGGAAAATACACAGACTGAGCCCACACCCGAAATTGATATACCCTCCGTACAAGACCTACCCGTTAATGAATATGCTGACTATGGTCATATTGCTGATAGCGTCTTCGACCAAGAGGTCCAAGATTTCACACCATATGCTATCAATGACCCCATACCCCCTGTCACTGCAGAGCAGACCGTTATTCAGGAAGCACCTTTAGCTACGGAGCAAATCGTTATTCCAGAAACACCTGCGGCAGTTAAAAATGAGGCTGAAGAAGCAAAACAGGAAAATATTGCACCAATTGCTAACCCAACGATACCCACAGTTACGGCGCTCAAAGAAAAACCCATTGAGTTAGTTTCTTTCGCTGGCCGGCTGGCACCTCAACCTGCAACATCGACCCCTAATGAGCAACAAGCCCAGTCAGAGGCTAACCTGACAGCACAAACGGAAGACGCTATCTGTATCGAGATGCCTGCGGGCCAAGCTCGCCAAGTGGCTCCACTCGATCTAGATGCATTGATGCAACAAATTACCCATGAAATGGCCCTCGATGGACGGTCAGTAAAATATCTCTTTTCTGGTGAACCCGCCTTTGTCGACCACGGCGACCGCATCACAATGGCGAACGCGGCAGCAAGCCAAAGTGATGCCATGATATTGACGGCCTTACTTGTTTCACGCGAACAATATCGGGGGCGCATTGAGCTTACGGGGAGCGATCAGTTCAAGCATCGCGCCATTATGCTAATTGCTGAATACAACCTCGATGTCAAAATGAAAAACCCGCAGCAGCAACTGATGTTAGATGAGGCCCGTAAGCAGTTGGCAGACGAACCAACCCCAGGAGCGGAGGCAACACCCGTTGGCCCACAGACAGCATCTATTATGACTGAGGGGCAAACAACAGAACCTGCCACAGCAACAACAACAACAACAGCAACATCATCACCATTGGCGAACGAATTACCTCCAGAATTACGGCCTACAGTGCTTCCCCCAGAAATACCGCGAAATGCCAGTCGTAAGGAAAGCGAAGCAGGTCTGACAGGCGCTTTATTGGGGCATGGTCCCGCACCGTACAATTTTGATTCGTCTGAGAATCTTAGCTATTACGTACATTTACGTACCGCGCATGGAGAACGTTACGTTTGGGGGAAAGAGTTGGCACAGGTCATGCCAGACAGTGGCCTCAGTAAAAACGATGTGGTGACGCTAACCTGGCTCGGCAGTAAAGAGGTCACGGTCCAGGCTAAAGTACGTGACGCGAACAATAAGATCGTGGTCGATAAAAACGGAGTTGAACAGACGGAGGAAATCATTTCCCACCGTAATCAATGGGCTATAAAGCCGGCAGTCGACCCTCAGTTGCTTGTCAGCCATGAACAGCAGACTACACCGCCAGCATCACTGACAGCTTATGACATGGCCCATTTTTTTGCGTTACAACAGCAGGTTGTTGAACTGGCGGCAAAAGCTGGGGTATCACTGCCTCCATTGCCTGCACAGGCCAATGACCTTGTGTGGTTTAAGCCTAACGGCCAAGGTACAACAGCCCCTGCCACTCGACCGGCGACCACCCCACTGCCTGCACAGACCCAAGATGCAGGTACTGTACTCATGAAAACGATGACAGCCGAAAACCAACTTAAGTTATTACTGGTAAAAGGCTTAGGCGATTATGTGCAAGGCGTCGTGCAATACGAAGGTGAGTACCATCCGGTGCTCGGTAAACTTTGTATCAATGACAAAGGGACACGTTATGTAGCCTTAAATGCGGTTACGGCTGACGGCGTCAAATCCATAGGCCACGGTAATGCCATCAATCACGCCGAAGGAGCCAATAACGCTTTCGTGTTCCGTCTCCAGGGGGAAAAAGACAAACTTTATGCGACGCTGGTTGAACCCGCAAAGTGCCCCCCGGCACTGCATAAGCAACTTGGGTTTACGCACGACTATATTCCACCGTCGCAAGCCCCGCAGAGCCGGGACAATCACACCGTGGAAAACCGAATCAATCCGGCACCTCAGGCACCGCGTCCAGGCTTATAAGGAAAGGCAATGCAACGAAGATACTATTTTATACTTGCCGCCCTGGTGGCCAGCACCTTATCTCTGCAGGTTCAAGCAGCGGATTGCCGTGCGGCTACTGCGGCACAAGCTGGGGCGCAGGCTGGCTACGAACGTGCTCGCAAAGCTGCAGAAGCATGGTCACAACGTGAAAATCAGGTATCAAGCGGATTGCAGCAATGCTTGGGAGATATCAGCACAGCCATTACGGTACCGACTTTCCCTGATCTCAGTGGCATCTTGAACGGGATAAAGGACAAAATCTGTCGTGCTGCAAGAGACAAGATACAAGAATATGTACCGAGTAACATTGACCCATGGGGAGATTTGTCGTCTCGCACCAGCGGTGTAATTGGCACCTCATCGAATTCAGTCAGTGTACCTCAGTCCTATGCACCTACCACTTATAGTCAGATACCTGCAGCTACGTCCCCAGTGAGCTCCGCCTCCGGGGACGGTTACATCTTCACTCGCTAACCGACCGTACCTTTAGCGGTTTCCCCTGTTCTTCTTTGCAACCCCGTTCGGTCTCCCCTACGGGGCTTGCCAGTGGATATCACCATGAAAAAAAATCTACCCGCTCCCTCTGATGGGGGGAGTGCTGACCCGTATGCGTCTGCAAGAGCACAGCACATTGAAAGCCAGCTCAATGTCAGTTTCACCCGAAAATCTCTCATGGTGAACATATGGCAAAGTGCTTCTCTTTTTCTTTGTCTGTTGATTATCGCTGTTCTGGGATATGCCGTTTTAAACCCGCCAGTAAAATATTTTGCAACGCAAGATGGTCGTGTTATCCCGCTGACCCCAACAGATCAGCCAGCTTACAGTGATGCGGATGTTACCGATTTTGGCAACCGTGTTATTCGTGAGGCGTTCACTCTCGACTTCGTGAATTACCGCACACAAATGAATAACTTACTTCCCCGATTCTCAGATGAAGGCTTTCGCAGCTATTACGCTGCGCTGACCACATCCAACGTACTTGCCTCCATCAAAGACAAAAAAATGAACATGTCGGTGATGACGTCTCCAGGCGTAGTCGTTAGCAAGGGAACGTTAGAAAACGGGGTATATGCCTGGAAAATTCAATATCCCGTCAAATTCAAATTGACCGGTCAGACAACTTCACTGCCTGAACAAAGTTTTGTGTTGTCACTGCTTATTCAGCGTACCGACCCACGATTGAAGAATACCGGTCTGGAAGTATCTCAGCTCATTACCTATGAGGCTCAATAACCATGAAAATCCAGTATGCCAGTCTGCTCCTGTTAACGTTGGTTAACAGTGTTAGCGCTGCAATCACCACTGACGTCGCTGCAGCCCCCAATGCCTGGCAACCAGCACAAACGCTAAGTGCAGCACCGACAACCAGTACACCACAAAATGTTGCCGCTCAGGTGGCACCAACAGTAGGGCCTGCGCCTACAGCCCCACTTCCTCAAGGCGGAGCAACCCCTCTGCCCTCACCCGCGCTAACTTATGCTCAGGGTCAGATGGCTCCATTATCGCCTGATGATGTGACTGGCTTACGGGGGACATTTGACCAACTGCAACGTAGTGAGGGGCGAGCGCCCGTCACTGCGGTTCCCCGGATTAGTTCTCTGACGGTCAACCTGTCACCTGGTGCCTCACTACCCATGCTGCGGGCACTTCCAAACTTTCCTGCGACCGTATCTTTCACTGATGAAACAGGCGCGCCCTGGAATATTGACGCGCCGCCAATCAACGGTAACGAAGCCGGGTTTTCCATCAATTACATTCCAAACAGTCCGGTAATGTCAGTTCAGGCCAGACGGGCCTATGACTCTGGGAGCGTGACGGTATATCTGAAAGGTTTACCGGTGCCTGTAGTGATCGCCTTATCCAGTGGCGAACCAGATAACCCCGGACAAGCACAAATTACAGATAGCAGTCTGAACCTTCGTATTCCTATGCGGGGCCCAGCCGCTAAAGCCCAACCTATTGCGCGAGAAAAAATCAGTTTGGACAATCCAACATTGCAATCCTTTTTGGATGGTGTCCCTCCCAAAGAAGCTAAGCGTCTAAAAACCAGTGGCAACGTCCCGATGACATCTGTTTGGCAATTAGGCGATGACTTATATATCCGCTCACGCAGCGATATACGGGATGCGTTTGTAGAAACCTCGGCAGCAGCAGATGGAACTCGAGTTTGGAAATTGCCCGTCACCCCCGAAGTGGTTTTTTCCGTTCAGAGCCGAAATACCACACTGAACATCAACCTGGAGTAAGCCGATGGCCATTGAACAAGATGCTGCAAATGACGGAAAAAAATCACTGATACTGGGCATTGCTGTTGTCACTATTGTTGGCGCAGGAGCTTACCTCGGGTGGGGATGGTTACACAGAGCAGAGCCAACACCGTCAAATTATAAATTGAACAGCGTGGCCAACAATGCCGCGCATAACAGTATTGAAACAGCGCAGTACCGGAAGTTGCAAAGTGAAGCTAATAACATCGGTGGAAAAACGGCAGACAGCGGGGGAAACAGCTTTGTGGCGTCCTTACGCATGAGTGATGTCAAACCTGTAGCCCCAACACCGGCTCTACAACCTGTAAGCCTAAATACTACAACCGTAACCTCCTCTCAAGGGGACACAACCAACTCAGGTATAGCTGAGAACGAAAAAGCCGCTCTCAATAGTTACATGAAACTACTCAACGAGCGCTGGAAGCCTGGTGGCATACAATTGGCTAGTTCTTTTGGTCACAGCCAACAAGGCAATGGGCAATCAGGCAGTACATCAGAGAATGCTTTTAGCGCATGGAGTAATGGGCTCCCAGGCAATGCGCCGGTGACTGTATCGAGCCAAACAACAGCCAATAACGTGGTTCAAGACCTCATGGTTGTGCCACCGAATACACTTAGGCCGGGTGTAATAGACACTGCAATCGACTCTGACAACCTCAATTCAATCGTTAAGGCTCATATTCCTGCAGGCTTTTTAGCGGGAGCCAGCTTCACCGCTCGGGGTATACAACTGGCGGGTAACGGAGTGGTCATCCATCTCACTAGCATGACACTCAACGGTATTGAATATCAGGTCGATGCCTATGCGTTACAAGACGATACGTTGCAATCCTCCGTCGCCAGTGACGTCAACAACCGTTATATATCCCGAATTATATTGCCCGCCGTTGCCACTGGTATTGGTGGATTGGGTGAATTGTATAAACAACAAAACACGCAAATCCTATCGACCAACGCTGGCACGATCAGCGGCGGGACTGGCTCGGTTAAAGGCTCAGCTGTAGCAGGTACCATCGTCGGTGGCATTGGCTCTCAAGCTGGCCAAGTGATGGCGAGTGATGCCGCCAAACTTCCCGTCCAACAGGTTCGCGTTTTCAAAAACCAAGTTGTGGCCATCCAATTTATGAAAGGTGTGTATGAGAGCGACCGTCTCAACAAAAACGCGACCGCCATACCCCAAGCAGGAGCACGCTAATGACAACATCTCATTTTGACCTGGAAACGCCCCCAGTTGATTTGCCCGAAAATGAACCAGAGGTAACCCAAACACCTATCGCCAGTAAGCCAACCTCAAAACTTATCACTTTGCCTTTCGGCTTAAAGGTTGCCCCGTTGCAAGCCGGGATGATGGGACTCGTCATCGTCGGAATTGTCGCTTTCGGGGTATTGCGTAATGCCCCCTCGAAAGCCGATGCGCCACCGCAATTTGCAGCTCAAGAGCCCATAACCACACCGCCTATTGTGCCCGCTCCTTACTCACCACCGTCAACATCAGTGCAGAACACGACCATCGACGCACCACCAACGAGGGAACCTGTGGCCAGTCCCCTGGCAGAGCCTGGCCCGCAAATAGTTGAAGAGTTGCGGGTATACGGGGAAAACAACCGTGAAGGAATAAAAGCATTGGATCAACGTTTGCGCCTCCTGGAGCAACAGGTTGCCTATTTGGCACAACGCCCAAGTCCTGCATCAGTATCCACCATGACCACAGCCTCTGCTGTTGCACCGAAAGCCTCCCTCCGCACCGCGTCAAAAAACAGCGGATTACGGGGTGCCAGTATCAACAGTTTATATCCGGGATTAGCTTGGGTGACTTATCAGGGAAGTACCTGGGCACTGCAACCGGGTGACCGCATTGGTCATGCCACAGTGCAACGCATTGACACTCAAAATCGTGAGGTCATCACCACTGCCGGTGTTATCCGGTAAGGATACCTATGGACTTGGTCCAAATGCTGGCCAACGCCGTCAACAACGTTACGGCGGTTGGAATTCAGCTGATCATCGCGATGGGGGCAGTAGGTGGCTTAATCATGCTGGTCTTGCACTTTGGCAATATCGCCAGTCGTGCACGCAGAGGACAGGTACAAGACGGCCCTGGAAAAATCATGCTGATCATTCTGATATGCGGCTGCGTTATTGCACTGCATCAGGTGATGAATGCAACCTCACGACAAATGGCTTTGGGTGACGTCACTTTTGGTGCAATAGCCTATGTTTCCGAAGGCAAATACGGCCCTGCTGCGGTCGCTATTAATGCCGGTCTTACACTTCTGCAGTGGATCGGTGTCATTTATGCGTATCAGGGCTTATTACGTCTGAGACGCTCTACAAAAGACGGTCATACCGGTTTTAGCGCCGGTGATGATGTCGCAAGCGGCGCTAAGCGAATAATTATTGGCACCCTGCTCGCAGTCAATCCACGGGTACTCGATGCCCTACAAAACACAATCAATTTTCATTGGTAAATACAGAGGTCATAATGAACGCTCGTCAAATCTTGAAAGACTTTCCACTTTTCATCTCAGTTAAAGCAGCCTTACTGGCAGAAACACTCCGCCGGCAATATGTTCGCATCGTTGCAGGTTTACTGGCAGGGTTCCTGACCCCTCTCGCCCATGCCGATGGAGATCTTGTCGATATGATTAAAGCCCCTTTGGACGGCATTTATTCATTAAAAGAGCCTATCGTGAAAGCGTCAATGACCCTCGGCCTCATTTTAATAGCTGTTGCCATCGGCATGATGGCTTCCAAGAAAAATAACCCACAAATCAAGGGTTGGCACATCTTGATATTATTTGCAGCGGGAGGCTGTCTTATTGCGCTTGATCAGATTGCTAATCGTAGCCAGAAGCAGATGGGGCTGAACCCAGTATCTGTCGGTTAACGTAGATAGCCGGCCCTTGTGGCCGGCCTTACTTAACTCGAACGTCTCAATGAGGCTTCTTTCCGAAAGCCCCCATTCTTTGGAGTACTTATGCTGGTCTTTTCCGTTTCCCGTCGTGTGACGGGCCTTTCCCGCACGCCTCAACAACAGAATACATTAGATGAAACAGCCCGTATGGCGGGACATAACTGTGAATTCTGTGGCTACGAGTCACCTAAAAATACCGTGATATTTCGTGACCAAAACCAACTAAATACACTCCGAGATAACCTTTGTGTCGCTGACCCACTGTGTCAAGCCTGGCAACAATTGGATACCGTGACGGCGGAAGCCGGGGTCATTGTCTATCTGCCAGTTTTGCGACCGGAGGATATCAATCATCTCCAACGGGCCATAGCTCAGGCACTTGAATCTGACAGTGAAGAATATCAGCAAGATGCCAAAGCTCTACTCAATTGGCTCACCTCTCACGACAAACCAGTACGCAAATCATGGGGAACAACGCATCCTCAAGCATTTGGTGAAGCCTTGAAACGTCTCCCGGATGAAAAACGTGAATCCTTACTGTCCCGCTGTCGCCATCTGGCATTGGCGCTACATCCAGGCCGCCTAAAAGGACGACTGGCAACCACAGGGCTAGATGCCAATACAACCTGGTGGTCACTCCTATACCGTGATTATTGCTCCCGGAGCTGAACATGATTGTCGATAAAATCGAAGATGCTTTTGCTTATTTTTCTCGCTACACATTAGGGCGTGATTTTTCCCAGTATTGTGACCTACGCACAGTCATTGGGCTGACTCCCGACGACAAAATACGGCACCCCTCATTGGCCGCGCCGTACATTCATGTGACACACAACAATGATTACGCCAGCTGCTTTGAGGTTTTGGGCGCTTTCAGAGAATTCAGTGAAGCCGAGCCTCGTACTGTGGGCGACATACCCGATACTGATAGCTTTCTCAGGTTTGTTCTGAAACTCAGAGACTCCTTAACGGGCGATTTTAAAGCCTTGGGGCAAAAGTTATGTATTGTCTTTGAGCGCGATCCTACACGGGGGAAAGAAGAAATAACGCGGCTGGTTGAGCCTCAAAGGCTGGCATACCGTAAGCTGGGGCTTGAACTGGATGATTTAGTGGATGAACAAATTGTCAAAATGTCGCCTTATGTTGCCCGAGAACGTGTTTGGTTGACGGTTTATACCGCAATTTCATCACTGCCTCCGGCAGAACGTAAGGAAGAAGTTCAACGCCAAGACAAACAGTTTAAAGATATGCCAGAAGCGCGTTTCGGCCAGAATCCGGTATTTGCCGAGTTCGAAGGCTTGAAAATGCGACATGATGCGTTTATCGACAAACTGGCAACTGATCTTAAAGATGGCAATGAAGGTGTAATGGTGCGCTTGCTCGACGCCCATGAAGCAGGCCACGTTCTCAGGGATGAAATCGAACGACTCAGCACAGATGAAAGTTGGCAGCCACTGTTACCAGGTGATCGTGTTATCCCTCATGGCAAGCTACGCGGTGACGATATTAGTGCTGCACTGGCCCCTCATCTCAACTTTCAATATTGTGACACCGAAGTGAAAGCACACGGCAGCATGATCGAAGTGGACGGTTTGTACCATGGTCAATTGGCCATGACGCTTGCCCCGCAACGCCCTGAACCCTTTAGCCAGTTGTTTAAGAAGGTTCCGAGGCAAATTCCTTGGCGGTTAAGACTCGATCTGATGCCTGGTGGGGGGGATTTGCTCAATAGCAAACATAACCTGTTGTCCTTTGTCGCTTTTGTCCCTGGATTACGCGATATTTACCAGTCTGTCTCTTGGCTGCTGGAACAAAATAAGAAAGAGCCTGTGTGCATGATGAGCATTACAGCCAGTACTTGGGATGCAGATAAAAGCCGACTTAAACGCAACTTAACACTGCTGCAAAAGTCACTTCAATCGTGGGGTGTATCCAGTGTGACCAAAACCTTTGGTGACCCAATCCGTGCCTGGATCAACACACTACCGCTGGCATCAAGTTTTAGTGCTTCTACATTGATGTTCCCGCCGCTTTCGGAAGGTATCAAGTTAATGCCTCTGCAGCGTCCGGCCAGCCCATGGGGAAACGAAGGAAACTCTATTCATCAAACTGTGGACGGTAAACCGTATCCTATCCAGTTAGCCAGCTCGCTACAGGAAAAGCATACAGAATTACTTGCCGGTTCTCCTGGCTCAGGAAAGTCTCTGTTAGCTAACAGCTTACATCTTGATGCCATTGCTAATGGAAACAGTGACCTTCCCTTTATGGCCTTTACCGATAAGGGGTTTACCGCACAAGGTTTCTATGACCTAATTTCCGACAGTCTTTCTCCTGATCAGAAAGACAAAATCATCAGTATTATCCTGCGTAACGATGCAGATCACTGCCGTAACCCGTTTGATATTCTTCTTGGTTTGAAATACCCCATCAGTACCGAGCGTGAATATATATTGGGAATGCTACTCAGTTTATGTATCGATCCAGAGAAAGGCATCGCCCCAGACTCTGCATCCTGCAGACAAATTCTGTCTCGCGCTGTGGACCTGGTATATCGCAAAAATAGTGATGATGAACCAATTCGGTATGGTGCGACCCTTGTACCTGCTGTTGATACGGCATTGAAAAAAAGTGGTTGCATTGCTGAACATGACGCTCAGTGGTGGGAAATGGCTACCTGGTATGAAGTGAGAGATTTACTCTTTGATCACGGGCATGTGTATGAGGCATCGCTCGCTCAGGCACAGGCGGTACCCGAGTTAAATGACTTACAAGGGGCACTCAATAGCAAAGAATTACTAGTCGCTTTTGGCAAAGTCAATCGGCCTGGCTCTGATGAACTACTGCTCAGCTATGTTTCTCGTTGCCTGACACAAGCCCTCTTCGATTATCCACTGATTGCGGGGCGTACTCGCTTTACCGTCAGCCCCAATACACGAATTCGCATTGTCGATGTCAATAATGTTGCGGGAAAAAACACCCCGGAAGGGAAGATTCGTACCGGCATTATGTACCAGTTCGCTCGCCACCTTGCCGGCGCGAATGATTTCTACCTGCCGCAGTATCAAGATGAGTTATACGGCAAATTAAATGAACGTTACATCCCTCTACATCGCAAGCGTATCGAACAATTAGATCAAGAAGTAAAACTCATATTTATTGACGAGTTACACAATATTAAAGGCATCGACACATTGTGGGAGGCCCTGCAAACAGAGGACCGCGAGCAACGTAAATTCGGTATTCGTACCGTGTTTGCTTCTCAGTATCTTGATGATTATCCAAAATCTATTCTGGAATCAGCCAACTCACTCTATTTAATGCGTGTTAGAACCAAAGATTTCCCGGTGCTGCAAGAAACATTCAATGTGCCGCGCACAACACTCCTTAAACTTTTGAGTACCACACGGGGACCTGCGGCAGATGGCAGCGGTGTCACTTTCCTTGCCGTATTCCAAACGACCAACGGTAACGTCGCTCAGTTACTGAAAAATACGGCGGGCCCACTGCGATTATGGGCTTTGAACTCAACACCGGCTAATCGAGCTTTGCGCAACTTTTTATATGACGCATTGGACGGCAAAACCGCACGTAGGCTATTAGCTGATACGTTCCCCAGTGGATCTGCGGAGAAACATATTCAGATGATGAAAAAACGTGCCGGTAATGACGATGAAGACAGTGTCATTCGACAACTGGCCGACGAGTTAATTGCCAAGGCTGGCTATATTCAAGGCAACGCCGCATAGCACCAACACACTGCAACCAAGGATTCAAAACCATCGACATCGAGATGTGAACGGTGAAACGTATTATTAACGCTATCTTAAACTCGCAGTTTATACACTTATTCCACCCCACAGATTTACTTCTCTTCTTTCTATTCGTTTGCATCTTGTTTCTATCTGTCTTCATGACCCTTATGGTAAGGCGCTAATCATGCACACCCATCGTTATTTCTCTGGCCAATTCAGTCTATTGACCAGCTTGGTTCTATCCGCTTGCCTACCTGGATACGCCTTAGCCTATCCGGTAGAGGTTATGACGAGCATCCCGATACAAACACAAGTGGCTCCTGCCCTTGGGACCATCAACGGGACGTTGACTGAGATTGCCACCACTCAACATCAAGTTGGCGCGGCCATTAATCAAAATGGAGGAAAGGTGGCCACACAAATTGAACAAGCGGCACAGGCTCAACGTGATCAGGATATTTTCGCGAGACAGGCTGAAAAACTTGAGCAGGCGCGTAGAACCTATACCATTCCCGATAGCATCTGTTCTGAATCTGGTTCTGGTGTAGCGGCTCAAGTACAAAGTGGCGCACGGGCCCATCAAGGAGCATTGGCCAGTGGTGGCGGAATTAGTAATAACACCATTCGACAAGGTGTAACCGCGCCAACACCACCACAAGAGCAAGCACAATTTCGCACTGCAGCTATACATGCTGATTACTGTGATGCTACGGATGTAGCGGCTTACGGTGGGACAGCGTTATGCAAAGCTATTTCAGAACGTCCGGGGGGAGATAAGCGATTAACCTCTTTATTGGATGGCGCAGGTAAAGATGGAAAAACCCCAGACCTCACTTTCAACCAGCAACAAACCGATGCTGCTATGGCATACGCCATTAACAGTGCGCCAGCTGCCGCAGGTAAGCAGTTAGGGAAAGGTGAAGTCAAAACAACTTCTGGTCAGCAATATATTGGGATCATGACCCAATACGAAGCGATTAACTCAGCTGCCCGTGAACCCATGCTGGCGATGATCGCCGCAAGTCAGCCTAACGAGGCGACAAAAGACGTTATTACAAAGGAAACATTACGTTCCCCGTCAGCTGCGGCCTATTTCAGCCGCACTGCCTCAGAAGAAGCTAAAAACACCGGCATAATGTCCGAACGAGAGTTTGAGCAATTCGAGGCAGGTCGACGCTATGCCAATACCGAATACCTAAATGACATTTCGAATATGGAGGGGGATCTCCTGTTGCGTGAAGCTATTCTGATTCAGTCCCAACAAAATTGGCTGTTATTAGGCATCAAACGTGAAATGCAGAAAAATAACATCCTGCAAGGTCAACAGCTGTCTCTCGCCGCAACGGAGAATTACCGTCCGCAATTGCAAGCCAAAATGCGTGAAGTGAACGCGGGGATATCCAGAAATGACTAATAAAACAGAAAAATCACCTCAGTGGGGAAAACGTTTAAGCAAAGGTTTGTATTACTCGACTAACATAATTTTACCACTTTCAGAAGTACGCTACGCGGCGTCCAAAATAGGGCCTTCGCTGTTTAATAATTTCAAACGGCTCAAATATCTCTCCCCGTATCATCAACTGAAACAAAAGCTGAAAGAACCCATATTGAGCTTTGAGGAAGCGGTAGCCGCCAGTGGTCTGTCAGTCAATAACTTACAACATCGATTTAAGTGCCGAAAAATGGTATGCCTCACCCTAGCAGCTGTGCCGTCGTTACTGGCTATAGGACTTATTTTAGCAATTGCGGTTAGTGGCATCTACACACCTCTAGTACTTGTAAAAGGTTTTGTACTAATACTGGTTTTGCTGTCACTGGCTGCAGTGCCATTTGTCCAGGCACTTATTTGTACCTGGCGATTATGGCAACTGAGCCAACAACGAACTTCGCCAGAAGAACGTGGTGGGTTTAGCGATTTTTTGGCAGAAGTTGCCTGGTTTAAATCAACAATCTCATCATCACCGCAAGTAAAGAGTAAAAAACGATTGCTTGATATACGCAAATAACCCTACGACTCAAGTAATCGACCTACAGTTTTAGCCTTCTACTATCCCATGAGCTTTTCCATCCTCACCTGTTAACCCAGGCGGGCACCTCTATATATCTGTGAGCCAATACTATGAATGCCATACGAAAAATAATGGCTAGCGTATTGTTGTACCTGTTTACCGTTAACGCTTGGGCCGATACAGCGGTAAGTTTTAGCACTATCGAACAGGCAGCAAAACGTAGCTCTGATTTATCCCGCCAAATCCTGGTTATGATTTTTGGTGACGTTGTCACTAACCCACTATCAACCGATTCCAGTATGATCGGTCAGATGTTCTTTGTTTTTAACGGTATCGTTATGGCTATTGCCGTTGTCTGGTTCCTGCTTGTTACACTCAAGCATCTGGTCAAAGCTGGCCAGAATGGACAGGTTTTTAACCAAGGTAGTTCAATGGTTGGGCCAGTGAGCACCGCTGCGGGTTTTCTGACTCTAGTCCCTACTGTTTCCGGTTGGTCAATTGCTCAACTCACCTTCTTGTGGGCTGCTTCGGTTATGGGTATTGGCAGCGCTAATTTGGTGACAGACCGCATCGTTGATTTAATGGAGGATGGCTATTCTCTGGTGGTACAACCCGTTGCACCCCAAACTGTCGGGGCAGCACGAGCTATCTATGAAATGAACCTCTGTTTATACGGCATCAATAGTGAACTCAACACTATGTATCAACAATATGGTCAAGGTGGCACGCCATTGATGCGAATCAGTACCCTGCCAGATGGCTTTGAAATTGGGAACGGTAGTGCTCTATGCGGGTCAGCCCGTCTTCCAGAAAGTCTCATTGATCAAACGACAAGCTGGTTATTCCCGGTACCAATTAACACTGAAAGCATCATAAATGCACAACGTAGTGCAATGAACGAGATGCAAAATACTCTATCTCAGTCAGCATCTCAATTTGTTACATCTGTTACAAATAAACAGACAAATGGTAGTGGCTCTCTACCCGATGCTGAAACTGATATACAAAAATCGGCGCGAGCTTATGAAGATAGAATAAATCAGGCATTAAATGCGCAGGGACAAGCAGATCAATTAGCATCTGTTTTGACGGCGCAATTGAAAAAAAATGGATGGCTCGCATTGGGTTCTTGGTATCAAACATTCGCTACAGCTAACAACAAAATTAATGAGGCAGTTCAACTAAAACCTGTAATTGCAGGTATGTCTGGAGTGGGTGATCTAGGGGCGGGTGATGTCTACACTAGCATCAAAACTGCGTATCAAGCCCAACTGCAGAACTCTAGCTACACCCCACCTCTTGGGACGCAGGGTACTAAAGACACTCAACAAGCTACCGATGCCTCAACATCTGACGCAGTCTTTGTTGGTATCTTTAACGGCCCAATGCTGAGGCTGGCAAACTTTATTGCCACATCTCAAATGGGAAATTTGACCGTTGGAAGTGATCAGATGAATCCTTTATTGAAAATGAAAGCTGTAGGCGACTATACATTAGGGGGGGCCGAAATTGTTTATACCGTATTTAGCGCAGCTAGAATAGCCGCTGAAACGGCTTCCGATAGTTTGATTATAAAAGTTGTCTCTTTAGGCCTTGGAAGTTTCGCTAAAAATGCGATTTTAGCAGCGGCTCCTGCAGTTTATTTCATATTACTTATATTACTTAGTGTCGGTTTTAGCCTGTCAATATATTTACCTTTTATACCTTTTATTTATTGGTTAGCTTCTGCTGCTAACTGGGTTGTCAGTGTATTGGTTGGTGCTACAGGAGGAACCCTTTGGGCAGCAACCCATATTGCAACTGAGAGAGAGGGGGGACACAGGTCTGCTTACGGTTACATCTTCCTTATCGATGTCATGATTAGACCTATGCTAATGGTGTTTGGCTTTGTTTTTGCAAGCATAGTTATTGTCGCATTAGGCACGTTACTTAACTTAATGTTCGGTGCCACAATAGCCAATGTACAGGCAAATTCATTTACCGGTTTGATTTCACTAGCAGGAATTTTATTGGTTTATGCAAGGATCTGCACTACGACGGTTACCCGAGTTTTTGCTCTGCAAGTTACCATGCCGGACTACATCATTTCTTGGTTAGGTGGGCGTGAAGCAGCTGGTATTCTTGGTGGAATCGCTGAATCAACTAAAAGCATATTTGCTGGATTTGGTCGTGGACTTGAGAGGACTCCAGGGTTAAAATCAATGAATAAAGGAAGTAGCGATAATTCCGATGGCATAAAATAGCTATGATAAGGAAAGATGAATGAAATCAATAAAAATGATCGGCACGATTCATATTCTTGCTGCTATTTTCACAATAGCTTCATTATTTACCATCTATTACTACTTTGATAGTCGTGGCCATTCAGGAATTACCTATTTTTCAGTTACAAGTTTAATTGCCATATCATTATGGACTGTCTTATATTTCTTAAGAAAATCCATTAGCAATGGAATAGCAACAATTGTTGCTAATAACACTAATTCCAACTTTTCTCCTGATAAAAACCTGACCTTTATTGATATCAACAATGGAAAGTATGTAGGTATCGACTCTAATAGTAAGGCAATGCTGATTGTATCTTTAAATAATAAAGAATTTGCTAATGGCTTTATAGCTGAATTTGATGAATGGAAAGGATATGAGTTAGAAGATTGCAACCTAACTTTGAAGTTCAATAATATCAAGCGCCCAACGTTCAACATCAATAGCAACGCCAAGATTAAAGTGTTTTGCCATAAGTTAGACAACCTACTTTCTTCTACCTATCGTCCGTTAGTAACAAACTAACAGAATATCAAGTTAGCTAAATACAATATTTTAGTTTTAATGGAGCGCCTATCGGCGCTCTTTCTTTGCCCCCAATAAAACTCTCTCTGGTGTGAACCCACCTTGTTATCGCCAGTCGATGTGATCGTCTGGCTTTTCCCATGCCCGGAGCAACCATGTCCACAAGAGCTGTACACCCACAACAGGGCCAAGAATATGGCCTTATGTTTATCGGTATCGCATTGATGTTCATTTTCCTTATCTGGATATACCAACCCCCTATCATGTATGGATGCATCTGGCTTATTTACCAGCTTTGGTCTCTCTGCGATTTTCCACGCATACATATTTACGTAGCAGAACGCATCAATCTATTGGCCTTGGCTGGTAACCAAGTAAACAATATGACCTGGGGGGAATTTATTGCTGTCATGAATCGCACTGCCGGCATCTTAATGGTGCCACTGTCTATCATTGTGGTTGGAAGTATGTTGGCAATTCGTAATCATCCTCGGAACCTAACCCGCAGACATATTGATGTATATACGCTGCCCCACATCATGGCGCAGTTCTCGCCAAGTATAATTCCAGCGCTCTGCTACGGAGATAAAAAAACACAGTTATTAAATTGCGATCCATCGGAGCATCGTAGCGCCAAGTCTCCAGATGAGTTTGCCATACAACACCAGTTAGTTATTGGTGAACGCCTTGACCGTACTCGAGCCCAAACAGTATTTGAGCAACAATTAGGCACACCACTTAAAGACTTCTCCAGTTTTAATGCTCACGAACGCGCACTGGTGGCAGTCTTTGGATTACAAGTATTTTTCAACGACCGCAAAGGTGCCCAAAAACTTTTGGATAGTCTGAATCGCTCTTGCCTCATCAAAAGCCGTCGTGATAAAGGCCAAAAAGGTTATCCCGTTCTACGCCTGGCAAATGATGCTTTCTACAAAGTGGCAAACTCCCCCGTTGCTGTACGCTGGCTGCGTCATTACAGCTCAACACGAACAGCACTCTCCGCACTCCATGACCGCGATTTACGTTTACCTGGTGCTAATTTTCGATGGCTAAAAGGCCTGGACAGAACACTCTGGTACGCATTGACGTCCTCCGGGCGCCCCAAGGTATTTATTGAAGGGGCAGGGGTTATTGCAGCAGCAAAATGGGAAACATTGATCGCTGAAATATCTGAAAAGTTCCGGGTAACCATTCCAGTACCTGCAACAAGAATGGATATAGCTATCGAGGGTTTACTTGCCGACTCACGCCGCATTGGCCTGGTATTGGAAGAACGAGAAGCACAATCAGAATCCCGCGCCAAAGAATATGACAGTGAAGACGAAGAAGATGATGACAGCGATATAGTCATATTACGGGCTTCATCAATTAAATCAGAAAACCAAAATTCAACAACACCTATACCTAAAGATGATGTGCCAGCAGTTCAACCAACAAAATCCGCTCCTCGCGCACCGTTCCGACCTAAAAAACGCTAAATCCAAACACTAAGGCTACCTCATGACTCAGACCTATACTGCCACTTTGCAGGGTTCCACTCTGTCCGTTTATACCCATCAATCTGGTGCAAGTTGCCTTATAACACTGCTTCAACCTGGCTCGCGCTCCCGTTTTTACATAAAAGACAACGGGATATATCACGACAGCTTTGGTGTAAATTCCGCAATGATATATCAGGCACCATCCACCAAAGAAGCTGAGCTATTTTTACAAGCTATCAACAATGCTATCTACCATCGTTGTAAGGTCAGAAATATAGCGTGCTTAACTCTATTAGTTACGGCTCTCGTCTTGTGCATCACATATGGCTGGTATGTGTTTACAACGCTCGGCGAACATATGACCCGAAATAATCCGACACCAGTGACACAACTTAGCACAAGTAACCCAACAGCGATTCAGTCAGCTCCCGTTGTCGCCCCACAACCCATTTCACCAATACAAGTCCCGGTAATACCTAAAACCATGCCAGCGCAGACAAACACCTCTACGACTGCAGCAACAGGCTACCAAAAAACGGCGCAGGTATTACGTAATGCGGCTGAAAGTGGCTTTTACACCATCGCCTTGTCATCTGGCCATCAGCGTACACTCTATGTATTTTCAGACCCGCTGTGCCATAACTGCCAAATCATTGAGCCAGCACTGGAGGCATTAGCCCAAAAATATAATGTCGAGCTTTTCCCAGTCACACTGGTGGGTAAGCAACAGACCATTGACTTGGTGAGCCCTATCCTTTGCCAAACACCTCAGTCTCGTAAAACCTTATGGAAAAAACTATTCCAGATAGATTCAGGTATGGGCCCAAATGAAAGCACACTCCCGCTCGCATCGTGTGAAACCGGTACAGAAGCCATTAACCGTAATGACACCGCATTTGATGCATATAACCTACCAGGTACACCGTCATTAATAGCAGATGATGGTCGTTACATCCCTCTAACATCATTAAAAAGTGACGATGCCTTGGAAGCTTTCCTGAATACACCGTTCCCACAATAATTCTGGTCTGTAATCCCGCCGTATCCCCTTTCAAATATTCACCCGTCGTTGAGGTTTGTAAATGGCTCAATCAGTTGAAATCGAAGCCCGCCGAGTTCGGCGACCGCTTGGCTACACCTTTATAAATGACGCCCTACTCTCCCCGTTTGGCGTCCAGTTCTTCCTGCTTGCTGGCTTGGTTATGGGCTGGATATTCCCTGCCAGTCTTCTGATCAGTGTTCCCGGACTTTTACTCCATGTCATGTTGTTCAGTGACCGGCCTTTTCGAATGCCCCTGCGCATGCCAACAGATGTGGGCGGAATAGACCTGACGACGGAGCGAGAAATGCCCAAGTATCGTAATGGGTTATGGGGATTTTTCCGCTATGTGGTACGGACCCGCAAATTTTTTCCAGCTGCAGGTGTTATGTGTCTGGGCTTTGCCAGAGGTAAAGCCCTCGCTCGCGAGCTTTGGCTAACATTGGATGATGCATTGCGTCATATGTTGTTATTGGCCACGACGGGATCAGGTAAAACAGAAGCGCTGCTGTCTGTCTTCTTGAATGCCATCTGCTGGGGCCGAGGCATCTGTTATTCAGATGGTAAAGGGCAAAACTCGCTGGCTTTTGCTATGTGGTCGCTAGCTCGCCGGTTTGGTCGGGAAGATGATTTTTACGTACTTAACTTTATGACGGGAGGAATGGACAAGCTTTTACTGCTGCTACTCAATGACAAAAAACGCCAACCGTCCAACACTATCAATCTGTTTGGTACCGCCAACACCACTTTCATCATCCAATTAATGGAATCCATGCTTCCTCCTGCGGGAAGCGGTGATGCTGGCTGGCAGGACAAAGCCAAATCCATGAATGCTGCGTTGGTCTATGCGGTTTACTACAAATGTAAAAAAGAAAAACGGACCATATCTCAAACAGTTATCCAATCGTATTTACCTTTACGAAAATTGGCTGAACTCTACCTGGAAGCCAAACGCGATGGCTGGCATAAAGAAGCCTATAACCCATTAGAAAACTATTTCAATACATTAGCCGGCTTTCGCATTGAACTCATTAGCCAGCCCTCAACTTGGGAGCAAGGTGTCTATGATCAACACGGCTACTTAATTCAGCAATTCAACCGCATGCTCACCATGTTCAACGACTTGTATGGCCACATTTTCTCTACCGACGCCGGCGACATAAACATTGAGGATATACTGCACAACGACCGCATTTTGTGTACCACTATTCCAGCCTTGGAACTGTCAAAAGGCGAAGCGTCCAATATAGGTAAACTGTATATATCGGCTATTCGCATGACCATGGCCAGAGACTTGGGTTGTGAGCTCGAGGGAATGCTCAACGATGTGTTAATCGTTAAAAAATACAGCGGTAAATTTCCGTTTGCCATCGCGATGGATGAGTTAGGTGCCTATTTTGGTCCAGGTATGGATAACCTGGCCAGCCAGATGCGTAGCTTGGGATATATGCTGATTGTTTCTGCTCAGGATATTCAGCGGTTTATCGCAGAACATCGTGGTGAATACATGACGGTAAACGCTAACTTGCTCACCAAATGGTTTATGGCCCTGCAGGATGAGAAAGATACTTTTGAGTTGGCCAAGATTACTGGCGGGAAAGGATATTACGCCGAATTGGGGGCAGTTGAACAAACTGGCGGCATTATTACACCCAACTATGAAGATGCCACAAACAACTACATTCGTGAAAAAGACCGGCTGGATCTCGGTGACCTGAAAGAGCTAAATCCTGGTGAAGGGATGATTTCTTTCAAAAGTGCTCTGGTACCAAGTAGTGCTATCTATATCCCGGATGATGACAAAATGACATCAGCACTACCGATGAGAATAAACCGATTCATTGAAGTACAAACCCCAACAGAAGCCGAGCTGTTTGCTCTCAACCCGACCTTATTGCGTAAACTACCCCCATCCGCGCAAGAAATTGAAGATATATTACTGCACTTAGACGGCCCAGAAGACAGCACCCATCAAATCGGCATCATGGACCCAATTCTTAAACGTATCGTAGACCTCACCCTTGATCTGGATAACCGCGCTGACATCAGCTACAACCCAACCCAACGGGGCATACTGCTGTTTGAAGCGGCCAGAGAAGCTTTACATCAAAATAAACGCAAATGGCGTCATCAGCCAACCCCACCGAAAACTATCCGGGTCTCAAAAGAAGTGGCTACCTCCTTAGCTGATGCTGACTAGCAAAATACCATATCAAACTGACTTGTTGGCCTTTCAATAATATCCCAATATTCCCTCGGCTCTACCATAGGGAACAAATACATATCTAAAAGTGAGCACAGCAATGGAAGATCAATCATTCTTAGCGGCAGGCACATTGTATCCCCACACCGTATCTTATCGTTCCAGTTATCTCTATCCCCCCCATTTGGGAAAAGAAGAATATCTGACCCACATAGCTACCGACGTAATAGGTTTTAAATCGCTTTGCTGCGTTGAGTTTCGTGCAACAGACATCGAATTAATACCTTCACCCGTTGACGGTAAAATTACCTGCCCACTGTGCGTAACTATGTGGCACAACTGCCAGGCTTTTGGGACCGATGACTTTAATGTTATCGAGATAGCCAATGAAGTAACGCCAGGATGAATGGAGAAAATATAAAAATGAAACATCGCCTTTTTGCGCAAAGCTCACCGTTGATAATCCTGGCCACATTGACACTGTCTTGGCCTGCTTTCGCGATGCCGACGTTCACAGTTGGCTTCTCCCCTTCGCATTCTGCCAGAGTTGCCGTACTGGATGTAATTAACCAGACCAAGAACACCCTGTACATGGAGGCTTACTCTTTTACCGATAAAGGAATAGCGCAAGCTTTGGTGGCGGCCAAACAACGAGGAGTTAGCGTCAGGGTGATAGCAGACAAAAAAAGTAACAGCGATAGCTATACCTCGGTGACATTCCTTGCCAATCAGGGCATTCCTATTCGCCTAAATGATAATTACTCTATAATGCACAATAAGATAATTCTGGCTGACAGTAATACGCTCCAGACAGGGAGCTATAACTATTCGGCCAGTGCAAACAAGCGTAATGCTGAAAACGTTCTAGTCGTGCGGAACCAGCCGCAGTTGGTCGCGGTCTACGAATAGGAATTTGAACGATTATGGCAGGAAAGTCAGCCGCTTTTACCTAAATACTGAGGCACATCGATGAGCGATAACAACCTGGATTATCAGCGAGGTTACACCGAAATGGTACGACTGTGTGCCATGATGCTGATAGTTCAGCTAGACACCAGGGAGGGGCACAGGTTGCAAGCATTAAGTGCGTCTCGTGCTGAGAACCTGCGCGATGAGTGCGCTCGATTGCTCAACTTGTTTTCAATGCCCGTACAATTTGATAAAACGAAACACGATGAAGTATTTCAACGCTTGATAGCTATTTTTACCGAGATTGCAGGTGACAACAGTAATGCCTGGTTATCATATCAACCAGCGATGCAGCTGCTGCGCGGACACATTAATTAAAAACAAAAAAGCCGACCCAATTTAAATGGAGTCGGCTTTTTTGTTTAGTGCCTATGATAGCTTACTGAGGTCGATATCCACCTTGTGGTTTATGACCTTGCTCCAGTTCTTGCAACTTATCCGCACCTGATTTTGGCTGTAAAACCCCCGAAGATGACGCCTGCCGGTCAACCTCATAACCCGCTAAAATACGTTGCTGAGGATCACTAAGCGGTAGCGGTTTCTCGCCCCCCTCATTAAACCATCCTACCAATCCACATGCCTGATTGACAAAAGTACGGCTCCCCTCAAAGACCATCACTTCCCCAGATTTCTCTTCTGCAATCGTCATAGCACCCGCGATATGCTGGCCATCAGAAATAAATGGATTGGCTATTTCTATCAGTTCACCACGATCCTGTACTTGTATGATTCCATCATGCCGATACTGAATGACGCCGTCGCGGTTAATTTGAGTATCATAACCTTCCATGTGGAATGGTCTGCAATCATCACCTGCTGCACATCGGATACCATTCTCAGAAAGCGGTGGTGTTTTGTTAGCACGTTTCAGTCGATACGACCAGCCACGCAACTGTGCAATAGCCGCCTGGTCATGATTAAAGGCCTGTTTCTCAACCCAAGCGTGATAATTCATTCTGCGATTATCCGGGTCGGCATTGAAGACTTTTTTCTCTGCTTTAACCGCGATACGCAAGGCAGCTATAGCTTTCATTCGTTCAACTTCAATGATGTGATAAGTCAACTTGCGGAGCAATGGATCACCAATGGCAATTCGAGCTCTGGCTTTCTGCCAAGCAAAACGCTTAGCCACATTTTGGTAACGTTGCTTAAGTGTTCCGCCCTCCAACTTTGGCTTGACCCATGCAGATTTATAAGCCTGATAGCGTGCTTTCAAATCCTCTCGCGCATCGGCTCTGGCCAGACGTCGGTCGATACGGGCAGTGTTATCCCGAGCGTGTAGACGAGGCTCATAAATGAATTCTCGTTTATAGTTGGAATGAATAATGTTGTCATTATCATCGGTCAACATCACAATTTCCGGTGACGGTTCAAACTTACCCAGTGTCTCTTCAAGGCAATACAAGGTCAGGTCTGGATGCAGACTACTGGCTTTTATAGGAGGCAGGCTTTCATCTTCGCGGGAATAAATCGCTAATCCCTCCCCTTTGGGTTTTAACTCCAGCCCTGCACGAATAAGTTCAGTATGAATAGCATTCCATGAAGGGTTATCCCCTGCCACAATCTCACCAATACTTTGACGACACTCTCCTGTCGCATAGCTAAACAGACTCTCTGAGTCAGCGTAGTACTCCAATTGCTTAGCTTTACGGGGGATAGATTTAAAGTCATTTTCACTGCGCACGACCTGGTGTGATCCATTCACTTTCCATGCCCCATTATCCGGGGTGAAATCATGCTTCATCTCCAGATGGCGACAGGCTTTGTGCAATGTATCAACATCATTATAGAGATTAGCGGCGCGGTATGATTTAGGGTTAATGCGGTTCGCGGCAATATGGCAATGCACATTATCTGTATCTCTATGCACGGCAACGACGTACTGATGATCGGCCATACCGAGTTGCTTCAAACAGTATCGAGCACTATCAAAAATTTGCTCATCAGTCGGTGTATCTTCTTCACGCCAGGACAAGATGCAATGATAAACAGCATCCACACAACGCGTGTTTTGCATCGCAACAGCGTTCATTTCAGCCGACGCAGTTTCCAGGCTGAAACAATTGGTTTCGCAAACAACGTTTCCACTTTTAATCTGCTGAGTACCATCATCAAACATGGCCAACACAGTTTGGTCTTCTACAGAAGCCTTCCGGTCGAGATAATCAATCAGGCGATCAAAGATAGCTGCCTTAGAGCGTGAAGGTCGGATATAGGGATTATCAGGAGAGATAGGCATATCAGGTTTGACTTCATCGCGAAGAGTCAAATAACTCACCAGTTGAATGAAGCTGGAACGACCATCTCGCCGTTTTTCTGGAACAATTGGGATCATGCTTTATCTCGCTCAGCAGCTAAGCCATCAATGCCCAGGTCTATACTGATAATCGCCTTTTTTATAGCTACAAGTACCTCAGAGTACTCTTTGCTAAATACCTCACTGACACTGCCACGCCCTTCGTTAAACAGGTGTTTTTGCAATCCTCCAAGCCGGCGTAGTTCCATTATCATTTCTGTATCACATTTTGATTCAATACGACGTCCCAGGCCACTACGAAGCATATAGGCTCCCACACTTAGGCCTGATGCTTTTGCTTTAGTCGCAATGATTTCCTTTTCCTCGGGGTAACAGCGAATGCTGGGCAGCAGGGCTGTTCTGTTCCGGCTTTCGCTATTACTCATGGTGATAATTTCCCTTACAGTCTCGTAGTCTCAGTCTAGCGGGTGTCGGGGCTCTGCCCTGACCAGGTCGTTTTGTAGGGCCGACTGCGTGCAGGCGGTGCTACAAAACATATCCTGTCCCGTATTTGAAACCGGATATTTGTATTTTGCCCTAAATGGCCTGAGAAGTCATTACACCATGGGAGAACTTTTTTCGGAGTTGTGCCGATTTGAAACGCCCGTATACTATTGTCGTACCTATAATTTTTAGAATGAGGAAATATGGCATATGGCGGCAAAAAATCATTACAGTACTGAGCAGTTAGAATTAGCAAAAGTACAATTATCTGAATTACCGGATTTGAGAACAGAGCGTCTCACGGGTAAGGAAGTATTGGCAGGATTGAAAGAGCAAATTTTAATTCTGGCTACGCAAAAAGGGTATACAGCTAAAGATATAAAATCGGCATTGGAAAGTTGCGAAATTGTTGTCAGTGAAAGGGCTATTCAGGAAGCCATTAAATCTGTAGCTATGACAAAAAAGAAAGCACCTTCATCATCGAAAGTAAGAAGCATTAAAAAATCAGAAGTAGAAAACACCGGAACTAATGTGGCAGCACAGAGCTGATAAGTCTGCCGTTCATGGCTCAATGCCGTGAACGACAGAAAGGGTAAATTTGATGCAATATAGATTCATATTTCGAATAAATTAATATCCATCAGCGACACTCAATGTGTTGCTGATGGATAAGGAGTTATCACCAGTCGCAGATTGGCATTCCTGGAATTACACCACCATCACAATCAAACTGAATCATTTTGATGTCATGTTTTATCATCATTTGATAAACAAATTTCCTTAAAATTTTTGATATTCCTATACGCTTCAACCGTAATACAGAAACTCTCCCGCCCCATAAGTCAATGATAAATCCATACTCATATTCTAAAACCCAATTGACTTGTGGGGTTATCCTACAACCGTACATGCCCAGAACAGTATTATCATCAAATGTCATGTGAGCTGTGGAGCAAACAAGGCAGCGTTTAACTTCAAGTTCATTACTCATAAGTACTCCTATAGGCGGTGTGATCAGCACCGCCATAAAGATAATTAGGCTTTGATTTTTTTCATTTCTTCTGCCAATTTCCAAAGAGCATTATTGAGTTTTATATCTCCTGTAATCCCATTTACAGAGCGGGTTTTACTGCGCTTACCTTGCGCATTAATTCCATGTAGCCCACCCTTGATCATATTTTCCTGAACTCGCTGATATGTCGTCCATAAATCAGAATTTTTATCCTGCCAACGGCGAGCATTTAAAATTTGATCTGCGGTAATAGGTTGATGATCGTTTGAATATTTGTACTCTAATGCGGCCTCTGCATAAGCATGTTGCTCGTCATTATTCAACATAATGGATTTCATTTCGTTTCGGGATTCAGTCACCTTATCGAACAGACCTAAAACCTCATAGGCACCCTCGATAACTTGTCCTGCCACATCGCCTTTATGGGGTACACGCACATCACCGAACGTATCACCGCATACCAAACCGTTGTTACAGACGAAACGAAACAGGCCGGGGATCATTTGATAGCTACTACTACCGTCATGACTGTTAAGCAAAATAATTTCGGGAACTTCATCATTTTTGTTAAAACCATTACGACGTAGACGTAACATATGGCGAGTATGTCCGCGCTTATTCTCATCACGAACACGAGTTTGACAGGCATAAAATGGTTGAAAGCCTTCTTCACGCAATTTATCCAAAAGGGTGATCGTCGGAATGTAGGTATAGCGTTCGCTACGCGATTCGTGTTTTTCTTCTGAGAAAACACTTGGTACATATCTTTCTAGCTCACCATTGGTTAGCGGCCGCTCTTGACGGATAACTGTCGCATTACCAAAACCGCTATATAGACGTTGCATATTGATTCTCCCTTGAGTGTGTTTCTGGTGTAACTCTTTTTCCGGCGTTGCCGGGCTCAGAGCGTCTTGTGCTGTGACAATAAGACCGAGATGGGGTATAAGCCGTAGGCGCAAGGGCGTTACCGCATGCCGCACGCGCAAGCGAACGACCGCAGGGAGGGAGTGCGAACGGGAGAGGATAACGGCGCAAGCGTACCCTTGTGACTCCGGCGCCCCAGCCTAGTGTCTGTCACGGCATAAGGCACTCTGTGCCCAGCCTGTGGACTGGAAGAGTGATGCAGATACTCTCAACCTGGCGCAGCCAGGTATCCTTGACGTTGCCACTATCAGTGGCAACAGTTGAAGCGGCGCGGGCTTTGCCCGCTGCAAGCGGTGATTTTTCGGGGGGAGCCGGTTCAATGCCGGCATCCACCGATTGACGAGCAAAAAAATACCGCCCATAAAGACGGTATCTAACGGTTCATATTCACACTAGGCAAATGCATTCCGATACAGAGATTTAATAGTATCGATGAATACGGTTCTTTCATTTTCATCAATACTTAGCCAATTATTGAGAAGAACAGCCAGTACATCAGACGCGAGGGATGTATCAGGAATATCATGAAACTTGATTAACTCCGCGCCAAATGGCTCTACAATCTCATACAACCAAACACCCGGAAAATCATAATTTTCAGATGCATATTCTACAACAGCTTCTACCCCTTTTGCCTGTGAAATCAAGCCCGCTATCATGTCCATCTCACTGACCGCAGACCTATCAAGCGCTTTAATAAAATCTTCGCGTTGATCCAGTGCGCCCCTAACCAGATAAGTGGCACTTAAAACTGTTTGTTCATTCATTGCATCACTCCTGTTCGATGGAATACCGCCCCATCATTGGGGCGGTGCGTTTAATCAGGCATAAGCCCGTTTAAGTTCCAGCGTGCGGAGTAACTGGCCCAGTTCACTGATAAGCATTGCCGGTACTCTGACCGACCTTTTTTTGCTCTGGCATTTGGCAATGTGGCGTGCCCGCGCTTTGCTTGACAGGCTGATCTCGTCTACAGCAATTGCAGGATGGTTTACGCGCTGCTGTTTTTTCTGTGGGGTCTTTACAAAACAGGCCGTAGATGTAACTATTGACGCTTCAATGTGTTTCATGGTTTATGCTCCATGTGATGTTATTGATTGCCGGTTCATCTTTTCGAGGGACTAAACCGGCAGAGAGAGCAGACGAAAGTCTGCTTTTTTCATTTTTGGTTTTGGCTTAACACCTCCTTTTCTATCCGTTCGATTATCTCTTCGTGGCTCAGGGTGACAACGTCACGAAACTCAAAATAACGATCTCCTACCTTGGCGTAGATACAAGCCACATTGCCGCAATACATTTCACCCAACTTGAACGATTCGTTTACCATGTCGCCGCGCCAGTCGAGCGGATACATCGTGCCGATCATATCCATGTAGCGTTCCAACGTAATTTCGGCTGGCTTAGTCTTGGCCGCCTCTTCCCTTAACAACCAGTAAGCTGCCTCAGTATTGCTATCCCAGCTAAAACGGTCATTCGTGTTACACACTGTCTGATACATCGTGTTTCTCCTTGCTCGAGTTAAAGTCAGCCACCGGCTGGCTATGCATAAACGTTAAAAATTGACCCCTGACGCTTTAACCAGTTTGATGAATTTTTTGTAATGCTTTGCGGTCACGATATCGATATTTCTATATCTACCTTTCGACATTACGCATTGACTCAACTGGTAGTGATATTCATTTTTCATTTTTTCAGGAAAGGATTTGCGAAATCCCTGTAATGCTTTCAGTGAATCAAATCCGTAGCATTCAAAGTCTGCGTAGCCGGTTCCTTTCTCACCTTCGGCTATGTTAAGTGTGTAGTGATTTTGTCCTTCCCCATATCTTTCTGTAGATTCAGGAAGCGGCGGTCTTGACGTTTGTGTGTTCATCCTGGTTGCTCTCCTTCGGTGGTTGTCCATCTCTCTGTGAGTTCTATCGCGGCAAAGGGCAAAGGAGCAACGACGACGGGAGGAACGCAAGGGCGCCGCTTGCGGCGTGCCATTTACCCTTGCGGGCATCCTGGCGGTGGTGCTACAAGCAGCCCTCCGCGAAAGAGCTTACCGAGTGATGGCGTTCCGAACTGCACAGACAGGATGAACACACCGCGACACGACGAAACGGCGTGGCGTCCTTAGTGGAAAGCGGCGCGGCCATAGGCCGCTGCAAGCGATGGCCATTGACGTTCAGGCATCGCGTATCTATCCGGCAGGACAGAGACACGCATCGCGGGGCTCTGCGGAAGCTGGACTGCGCCCAAGGCGCGGGAGAGCTGGAGTGTAAGCGACGACCTGGGCGCTTGCGCACAGGGAGCCGAAGGGGCCCCCATCCCTGCCTGATGATGTAGCGAGGAAAATCGACTAGATAAAATGGCCACCATAGGGATGAGTAAAAAAACAGAGAAAAGGATAAAAAATTTGAAGATGCTGACCTAATTCAATGCTGAATTATATCGATATATATCATATTGAGGGATAAGGCCGTAGTGGCGAATCCACAACAGCCTTTTGACTTAACAGTCCTTTTAGTCACTCTGCGTTAATTTTTCAGATCATCACCTACAAACTCAAGGTAACCATTCGTTGTATGGTTTGACTCATGTCCATTAAGTCATCACCGTAGATGAAAAATGGTTCTGACTCTTCGTAATTGCAACTGGTACACATACGTATCGCATAGCAAGGGTATTTTTCCGGCCCCTCTTCTAGCCATCGTTTTGAGATCACTCGCTTATCGTTGTGGTAATCATAGAAATAATTCTTACGCAACCAGCGCTTGTATGAGTTGATATTCTTTATGTAGTTCAGTTGCTCCTTTAGCCTATTCGCCATTTGCACTCCCCCCAAATTTCACTTTCCCTCCTGCACTGTTTTCCAGTTTATTTGAGAGCATTAGTGAATCAAGCCATTGTTCCACAAACGTTCTACTTTCCAATTCTTCGCGCATTTCTCTGACAATAGACCACATCGGGTTCCCCATGAAGAAAGGTTCACACCGTAAATTGACAAACTGGCGACCCCAAGCCTGCACCATATCAACCAAATCATCGTCATCTATACCCTGCCGTTCCTGACGCTTGTACCACGCCGCCAGTTCGCTCGGGGTAATAAATGCCAGTTCAATTTCTGCCTGCGCTTCCAGGCACTGATAGCGCCGCCTCTTTTGCTTTTTTTGCTTTGCCTTATTACGCTCTTTGCGCTCAAATTGCATAAGCCATTTACGATCACGGCGTTCTCGACATAATACGGCGTAAGAGGGGAACAACTTATTAGGGGTGTCATCTGGTAGAGGCAACGGACAATATTTGCCACCACTTTCAATCAACCTATCCAGAGCTTGCATATAACGTTGCATTGGTTCGCCCCCACGTATTTGCGGGCAGTAATTACTGGCAACCAATCGGATATCACGAGCCAGAATTTTTGTCCGGCCCTCATTCAGCATAAGGAAAAATGCCTTGGCATACGGAAATTCAGCCAGTCGGTGGCCTTGTATTTTTTTCCGTTCGACAATGGCCATTGCATGGATTGCCGCCTGCTGATATACGTTCGTGGATATTAATGCGAGATGATTCGGGATCATACGGCAATCCCCCCCATGTGAAGCGCTTTAGCCAGTTCCGTTGCCTGTTGGAATCCGGCTTTATAATACTCAGCCACATGGGCCAGAACCTTATTCATAATATTGGGATCAAAGTACTCGGTAATACACACCCATGCCCTTGATTCACCGCCATCAAAAGGCAGTGATATCGTCCAAAACTCGTTTTCCTCCCCAGCACTGCACACGTTGAGCACGATATCGCTCATGCCAGTGGGACTGACACGCAGTGAAACAGGATGTACGCCGCCGAATTCACGCCCATATTCCACATCAACCAGCCATCCTGACGGCAAATTCAGATATTGTAAGACTGCACTGGATAGGCGCTGGCGATAATCCGTCCCGCGTTCCCAATATTGCTCCAGTTCAACAGGGCTTAAACCTTGCAAGGCCACCAGAGAGAAACTTTCTTGTTTTGTCATTGTTTGTCATTGCCGCCCTTGAGGGCGGCATCTCCCTGTTAGGCTGCAATATCAATGTTATTTGAGGTTTCGGTAAGCGGTTGTGTTTGTTCGACCGCATCACGCTGGATACACGCTGGCATCCAACGAGTTCTACTGATCACCTCTTCTGCCAGTTCGGCTGCATCACCTTTTTTCATTTTCAGGGAATCAGAAGCGGCTCCCGTTAATCCAGCATCAGTCAACGCATCTGAAATACCGTCTCTGTTGATACGACCAAAGAAATTGGCTTTTGTCGGTTGCCACCAATCCCGCATGTCAAAATTCAGTGAGGCTTCAACTGATTCCAACGTCTCACCGGCTTTATTATTTCGGCTCATTTGTTCCGTTACACCGTCCAATGTTCCGGCAACACAATATGCTAGCAAAGCAATTTGGCTGGCCTTATCCCATCCCATCAGCCATTCGTAGTCGTTTTCCCAGCCATCAGGAAAATTCGCAACCCAGGCGAGATGCATATCCTCAAGAACCTGCATAGCCCTACTATTGGCAACAGTAGGTGCATTATTTTCTAACGCTGATTTGTTGTGATGCAGACTAAAGGCCAATGTCTTTAACTTGAAGCTGTCGCTCCGAAATACCGACTTCATACAATCATGAATGAAGATAGCCAGTGCAACATCAGGTTGCTGTGCCAAAGCGGCCTGAACTGCCATCGTTCTCTCTGAGGAAAGACTTTTAACCAGCACAGCTGATAGCTGCTTTGATTGCGCTTTTTGTGGTTGTTGAGTGGTCAACTCTTCGTTAGTTTCTTCGCTAGGTGGTACATCACACAGCAACATGACACCGCGCTGAATGACTAACTCACCCTCATTCAAATACGCCACAATGCCAGACTGTGCGCGTACATCATTCGACCATCCGCGAATGTCTGCCGTTACGGTAATGGCGTCTAACTCTGCCTTACATGCATCGCTTTCAGCATTTTTTTCAAGATCATCCTCTTCACTCGCCATATGCTCGATGTCATAAGCATCGAGAAGCTGTTCCAGAATTGCCATCCGCGCTGACTCTTCATCAGTAAAAATTGGCGTGGGCTGGCGTAATAAACTGTATAACTCGGCATCTTCACCCGTACTGTAGACTCGATGCATACGACCCTCAGCCCACTTCCACCCCTCTTCTCTGGAAATAATGGTAGCTATTTCAGCCAGTTTTTCTCGGGTTAAGCGCTCAAGCAAAACAGGATCTGAAATAAAACCCTCTTCGGTAAACAGGTCATAGCTGAATGAGCCTCCAGCCTGTTCGTAGGCATCGCGACCGACAAATGCCAATTGCCCATTATTTTCAGCAGAAATCTCCCCCCTCAAAACCTCACTTCGCAAATATTCTGGTTGTTTGGTATAGCCATAAGCGTTACTCCAAACCGTAGACTGACGCTCATGATCCTCACTGGCAGATAACGCTTGTAGCTGGTCAAGATTGATTTCATCTTTAGCCAGCGCCTCCAATAACATGGGAGCCATTGATGCTAAACGCAGACATTTTTGAACATGCTTAGTGCTGTAGCCCAGCAAGCTACCAATTTGTACTGGAGTTCTGCCCTCAGAAGCCATGTCCCGAAACGCGGTCACTTGGTCTGCCGGATGCATATCTTCACGCTTACCGTTTTCTGTATAAGAGATCAGACGCGCCATATTTTTATCAAAGACTTTTACATCAATAGGATAGTCAGCGGTAACAAGTCCAGCCGGAGTAGAACGGCTCTCACTCAATAGCAGTTCAAATGCCAAATGTCGGCGTTCCCCTCCTGCTACACCATAGTTGCCCTCGTCGGTCAGAAAAACGATAAGATTTTGTAACAACCCAACGCTTTCAATACTTGCGGCCAGCCCTGCAATTGAAGCAGGAGTCGACTTTTTCTTACGGGCATTCAGTTCAGTAGATACCAACCGATGAAGTGGGACGGTAATTGTTGGGGTATTCGCTAGCGCTTCATTCACCTTAGCTGCAACCTTGCTGTTTTTCGGGGTTGCTTTCACTTTGGCTGTTGCTTTAGTATCAATATTAGACATGTGATAACTCCTGTAAGTTATTGCTTGTTAAGGTTGTATATGAAGCTAGAACTCCATACACAACCGGATAAGCAGGGGTAACCCTGCTTTTTTTTACGTGTAGCTTATGCACCAATGGATCATGCAAAGTTCATCACTGGCGGCGACTGGCCAACTGTCGACCAACCAAACCGAGTAATAATCAGGGCCGCAATTGACGGTCAGACATACCGCATCAGCAGGTAGCGCTGGCGCTTCGATTGTTCCCGTACTGTGCCCCCCCACCAAAGAGATAACATGCTGATAAACATCCCAAAACATTGCCTCAGTAAAACCATATCTTTCGGTAGGCTCTTGAAGCGGCGGTTTTGACGTTGATGTTATTTGTGTGTGCATTCTGCTTCTCCCCTTTCGGTGTTTTTCATATCTCTCGGTGAGTATCTTTCGCGGCAATGGGCGTAGGAGCGACAGACCTGGGCAGAAAACAAGGGGCCGCTTGCGGCGTTTACCCTACCTTGTTTTTTGAACGGGGATGGTGCTACACACAGCCCACCGCCAAAGATGCTGGCCGTGAGATAACACACCGAACAAGCAAACAGAATGCACACACCGCGACACGACGAAACGGCGTGGCGTCCTTGCAGCCCCGGAGGGGTTATCGCCGGGGCGGTGATGGCGCTGGCAATAGCCAGCTGCGGGGTGGAATTTGACGTTATCCATCAGACACTAGCCGAATGGCCCGAAACCTGTAGGGGTTCGGCGGAGACTGCTTGGCGGAGTGTGGCTCGACTGTTGAACGGCGCCAGCCGGTCAGCAGCCGGAGGTGGCAAGCAAGGTTTTCGGGTCTACTTTCACTAGGCGAATAATGAAATTAATCATTATAAATTCAATAAATAACAGTCAGATATAAAATTTTAGCTATTTGTTTCCATTGATATTCTGCGGTTCACTGAGTCGCTATAAGCTATCAAAAGTATGCTAAGAATCAGTACGCGTAGCGCCGTTAGGCGCATTACGGCAGGCGAAGCCTGCCAGGGTTTTGCGCGGCATTTGGCAGGTCCCCCTGCCTCGTTCTTTATGCATCCGGGAGTTTTCCATTCCCCCCTTGAATGATAAATTGGTTACAAATGTAAACTGATGCCTGCCACGTTAAATATTCACACATTGAATCGACAATCTGCGCGGTAGTGACGGGGGCCAGTTCATTGGCCTTTCTACGCTCATTGATCAGGTTTTTATACTGTCTGAGGATGTCACGGCTTTCTGGTTTGAGTTGCATGAAATTTCCTTAGCGGCAAGGTTCTTCTTGCCGCTTTACAGTGTCAGGATGTGAAAACAAAACCACTATAAAAAGTCAGGCCGCTGGTAAACAGATCCCGCGCGTATGCTTCAAAGTCGATATAATTCTGAAGACAGTCTGGAACTTCACTGAGTAGACCAGATTCCTCCACGTATTCGCGGGCGTAGTCTTCCTCACTTCCCGCCTCCCCGATATATGCATCCTGAAATCTATCGAAATCACACTCTCCTGAGTATTCAGCCCAAGCCACAAATGCCTCGCTCCGCCCTTCTTCCCCAGCTTGTCTGAACGCTTCAATAAACGTCCAGTCAACATGGGATTCAGAAGCGTGCTTTGACGGTATTCCTTCCCAATCCTGAAACATCAACTCTGGGTCAGATTCGTCGCAGTGGATCTTGCTGCAAGCGGCGTAAAAATCCTCTTCACTGTCAAAATCAGTCAGATCCAACCACTGGCCAGCAATGCTGCCACAGTTGTATTTATGGTACGTGCCGACATAGACAGCAGGTGAAATCGTGCTCATGTAAATTCCTCCGCAGGTTGTGGGATAACAACACCGGCTTACGCCGTGCCGACACGACAGACGGGCGCAAAGTGGAGGATGCAGGGGCGCTACCGGAAGCCGCAGCGCAAGCGAAGGAGCGAAGTGGACTGGACGGCCAGCGAGTGAATATTGAACGAGCGGGCAACGGGAAGAACACTGAGTGGATGAGTGCGAACGGGTGAGGATAGCGGCGAAGCGAACCCTTGCAGCCGTAGCGGCCCGTCTAAAGTGAAGGCACGGCGTTAGCCGTCACAACGACAATATTGCAGAAGAAATAGATTTAATAACCGCCACTGCCTGCAGTGGCCAAGCTACCGTCCCTTTGCACATAGCAAAGGGAACGAAAGCGGACGCTCTCGATGGCGTCCGTTTTCGCAATTAACCGGGCAGGACGAGGCTTAAATCGAGAAAAGAGCGCCCCATAGGGACGCTCATCAGTTTTAGCCACCAAAATGGGGGAGGTTATCTATAATATAGTCCGGTCCAATTTCGCGGGAATACTCATATCCATCATCCCCCATAAACTCTTCAAACTCGATATTATCATTCGCTCCATCAAGCAAATCCCCCTTGCTATATTCGCCATACCCACAGAACCCACATCCTGATTCACTGAAATAGTGCATAACATCACAGTCAAATTGACGACTCAACGCACTTAACACATCATTTGACGGGGGTCCCCAAGGAGTATCAAAATCTAACGTTAATTCACATGTTTCCCCGAAGACATCAAGGCTACAAGCTGTTGGCCATTTAACCTCGTACAGACTGAGATATAGGCTACAACTGCTACTTATATTCGCCAGAAGTCGGCCATTAAAGCCATTGACCTCATTCGCGAGCCGTGTCGGCAACAACGACCGCATATCAAACGGCTGTCCATTATCGATAGATAAAGGGAGATCCCAATATTCTGAATAAGATGGCGATGTCCCTGATACTGTACAATTAAACCAGTCATATCCCTTTTCTTTAAACAATGACTCAATAGTCTCCTGAGCCGCATCGGGTAAGGTTTCCCATGTCTTATCCCCTATCCCGCTTTGTCCATATAGCCGGTCAATATATGTGCAAGCTGTGTCATCCAGTTCTACGTTATTCAATAGCAACGTGACCCACTCGGTAAACGCCAAATTTTCTGGCGAGATCACACCTCGCCCCGTAGAGGTAAGATCCAGGTATGGCGTATATTCCGAGCCATCCACAGTCTGCAGCAGACCAGCGCATCCTGCGACAAATAGGCGAATACTCTGTTTGATGGCCATTTCATACTTATGCGGCATTTCACCCAGCGCAAAAGCTTCAACGGCATCGAGTTGCTCTTTACTGCCGGTCACAATTAATCGGTTCGCGCACCAATTTGGCATGTTACATACTCCCATCTAAAGGTTATCGGATAACGGCTTGCGCCGTAGCCACAACACAGACGGGCGAAAAGTGGAGCAGGCAGGGGCCGGACCGGAGGCCGCATGCGCAAGCGAACGACCGCAGGGAGGGAGTGCGAACGGGTGAGGATACGGGCATAGCGAACCCTTGCTGGCGCAGCGGCCCGGCTACGTTCGGGCTACGGCGTAAGCCCCAAAAGACACAGAATCTATTTAAATCCCCCGCCCATAGGGCGGAATGCCTGACTACAAACGAGGATAGTGTCGATATTGTCACCTCGGACATGGCCGGTTCGAGGCCGGTCATGTTCGTAGCCTGGAAATTCAGTACTCACATTCCTGGATAAAGGAAACAGGCCCGCTCTAGGCAGGCCAGCCAACAGATTAACGACACGCCAGCTGCTGTTCGCAGTCCAGGGCATATCCATCTTCATTAAAACGCGCAGGCCAATCATGCATGTTATGTAACTGACACAAACTCAGTTCCCCTGGGCGATATAAAAGATGTCGGCACCAGGCACAGCAATCATCGTCAGATATCGAGCGGGTAAACGGGGTACTTTCCAATGACAAAACGTAAACGGGGGCTTGCTGGACATGAAGAGGGATAAAATTGCTCATAACATTCGCTCCGGGTTATCAGACTAAGAGAACGGCCTACGCCGTGCCCCTAAACCAAGACGGGCAAATAACGGAGCCTGCAAGGGCAGAACTGTAAGCCGCACGCGCAAGCGAACGACCGCAGGGAGGGAGTGCGAACGGGTAAAGAGCTGGCGTAGCATTCCCTTGTGGGAACCGTGGCCCGGATTAGTGTAAGGGCACGGCGTGAGGGGAATTTTCGGTGATCGGGCAGAATATCGTCCATGGGGGACCCGACAAGGTCGGGTATCCTTTATGTGGCCAGTTTCTGGCCACCAAAGAACGACGTTTTTATTCCAAACGTCATACGTTTTCATCAATAAAGGCAGAAACAGGTAGTCCAAAGCGCTTTGAAAGAGCTTTCATGTGCTCCAGAGTCAGCTTACGCTCTCCTTTCAAGATCATACTGACCAAAGAACGGGCACCAATTTCCTCTTTGAAGCTACTTTGATTTAGCCCGTGCTGATCCATTATCACGCGTAGCATCGCCAACTCTTGCGGTAATGCAGCTATACGCGCGTTGAACGCCTCGAATTCGGGGGCAGTATTTTCATAATCAGCAATTTTTTTAGCCAACAGGTCGATCAGCGGGTTCTCGTCGTCAGTATCGATTAGGCGTTCTACCATCTCAAGAGCCTGCTCGTAGTCTTCACGGCTATGGCTCCCTCCCAACAAGGGCACGGCATTTATTAATGCGGCCGTCGCATTTAAAGCAACCTCATAACTGTTTGTTGTCATCATTCTGGAGTTCTCCGGTAGTAATCGGTGAGCCTGTCATATTCTTTGTGAGTCACAATGTGCTTAATAAACACGTTCTGAGTTTCAAACTTTATATAGGCGATTATTCGTAAATTGTTCCCACCGATATCTATCACCCACCATTTTTGTCTGTATTTGAATCTGTCCAAACTTCGAAAACGCGCTTTAAGATGATCAGGCGTTAAAAACCGCTCGGTATGCAGCACTTTATAAATATCATCTAGCGCCGCAGCATCATTCGGAAATAACTTCCCCGCCTCATCAAACGGTTTCTTTGAAATAACCCGCATAAATCCCTCTATCTGTTAGGCGTGAGATAATTATACTCGCCTCCGCTAATGTTCACAATACGTGAACACAAATATGTTCACAAAAAGTGACTTAACCAAATCAGCTTACAATTCCTGGTTAGCTTGGCGGATATCTATTACTTTGGCGGTTTATCGACGCTATAGAACTACGGGCTATGCCCCGTCGGTTTGTAGCAGCAACCGGAGTTGTGGCAGGAGATCATCAGGTTGGCCATTAGCCAGTTGGGGAAGCATAACCAGCAAGGTCAGCGCCTGAATAGCTAACATAACCCGTCGAGGAAGTTTGTAGGATTCTTGTTCATAACTCTTATAGGTCCGAATAGTGACGCCTAACTTTTCTGCAACCTGTACTTGAGTCCAATTTAGAGCTGAGCGCCACTGTTTTAACCCTAACGATGGCATCACCACCTGATAAGTCGGCATGACCCCGAGCTCTTGTTTAGGGCATACCGTCAAAGTTCGCAAACGATTTATTGCCTGTTCGAAAGGCAATCTGGCCAACTCCGATAACATGGTTTGGAGTGATAAAATTTGTACACCTAACTCAACCATTAAGGGTGGCGTATATTGTTCATAAGTGCGATAGGTTCGCAGAGTTACACCAAGTTGCTCCGCAGCATCCTCCTGCCGCCACCGACTTCCGATACGAATTGATCTAACCTCATCTCGCGCCCAAAATTGTCCAGAGCGCCATAATCGCAAGTCGTAGCCAGTCATTTAATACGGCTCCTGTGCTCCATAAATTTAATATGTTTTAAGCAATTTTTGCACCTTTTAAGTAATGAAAGGGGAAATTTTTGCTTATTTTTATATCAGTTATATGAGTTTATCCATCTTTCTACGAATATTCTCTAGTCCATCTGAATTGGGCTCATCTTTCTTATGCTCTACTGCCTCATTAGGGGCAGTGTCGACCGTCCCTAATGAGGCGATCACGTCACGAATATCCGCCTGGCTGGGTTTCCATCCGGTAGTTTGAGTCAGCAAGTTGACCAGTTGATCAGCCGTCAACTGGCCATTAAACAGGGTGGCCAATAGCACCGGCAACCGAGGGTCGAGCTGATGCAGTGCTGCTGTCGTAATAACGGCATTACGCAAGAAATCCCCCCTTACCCGCTGTGATATGGACTCAACGACTTCCAACGCATGGCGATCAGCTTCGCTATCCAGTTGCAGATAGCAGGTAAATTTCCGGCGGTTATCACTGCTTTTCTCGCTCACGTTCTGTTACCCCTTTAGCTTAAACAACGCCATTTCATTGACCAGAGCACATTGCGGATTGGGAACTAGCGTTATCCGTTCTGCAGGTAATTTCCAGGCATTTCGTATCGCTGATTCTATCAGTGGGGCGCCCCCACCGACCAGCCATACCCGATTTACATGACGGAAACGGGCTAATTCATTCACAACACGGTCACCCAAGCGACTGATGGCTGTCTCAATCGTATCAATCACATTATCAACCCGCGAGCCGTCATTGATAACCTGAGATAAAAACTCCCAGTCGTGACGACGCTGAATAACCGTATCGGCTACGAATGCACTGGTATCACTCTCCGCGATACGTAATGCCGTTAAGGTAGCCTGCGTCACCAGTGAAACACCAATCATCGGGTTACCATGAATTGCCGTCACGTCATCGAACTGGCCAACAATCACCCCTGCATCGAGCGTCGTACCACCCAAATCAATAACAAGTGAGGTTTCAAGCGGCCCGACATTCTCACGGGCCAATGCAGAGAAAACAGCGGGTAATGATTCTGGCATCACTTCTACTGCCGAAATTTCAAAGCATTGACCTTTATTCAGCACTACCGGCCGTAAAAGATTCTCAATTTTACGCTGAATATTCACCGTATTTTTCTGGCAGTCCTCGGTATAAAACTCACTGATGGGCAATGTTACTGTCAATTTTACTGCCTGGGGTTCCAAGCCACTGTTGAGCAAAGCATGATGCACCGCCAACAAGTTGGTATCACTGTACTGATACTCAATATTAGTTGTGTTTATTGCCTGGTGGCTGACGTCATCAAACGTGTATTTTACGCCATCAATTTGATAGTTGAACGTGCGACGGCTCCCCATACCTTCGATTTTCCATCCGGGGCGAAAAGAGTTGGGGGAAAGGAAAGTGTGGAGGTTGTCATTATCAAACCAAGCCAGTTTTACATTAGTGGAGCCATCGTCGCAGCAAATATGTTTCATCTCAGTGCCCTTTTAAGTTACTCAATTTGAGTTTAATTACTCAATATGAGTCAATTAATTATCTCAAATTGAGTTTTTTTTAATTTCTTGATAGGTTAAAGTTGATTCTAATGCTACTCAGAATGAGTAACATTAGTGATGCATGACCCAGATCCCCCTTGCCCTGATACCACCCTGAACAAGGGGGGAAATAGTTAAATACGTCCCCTTACACTGGCCATACAACTATTTATGACATTCACTGACAACCGCCAGGAGTGCATTCGCCGTTGGTAACCCCTCTACATTTTTAATAATGAGTGATAACTCAGCGGATAATCTGCTGGCCATTGTCGCAACGTGTTGTGTTGATTTTTTATTGTTTATGTAGAGCAGCAGTGAGCAAGCAGCATCAGGGCGCGCACCATTAACATCAATTTCAATGTCCGTTTCTGCCCGGAAATGGTTTATCGCACGAACAAGAACACGTTCTTCCCACAAACCAAAATCGGTGTACAACCCCTGCCGATGCAACAATGACCCCAGATGAAACAAATCAGTTATAAGGTCACTGAATACCGATTCAACATCGATTTCTTCGCATTGACTGTTATCCATAAAATTCAATAAAGCACGGGCAGCTAGCGTACTGCGGGCCAGGTTATCCTCTTCATCCGTTCTGTACGGGGTATTCCCCTCTTCGGGCCCAACCAGTGCGACTAATGCATCTCTCAGTGTTGTAGTCATAAAACCCTCTCGTTTCGACTTTCTTCTGGTGTATACCCTTTTTGGCTTTTGCCGGCGCGGGGTGTCTGGCGCTGTGACATTAAGACCGAGACGGGGTATAAGCAGGCAGTGCAAGGGCGGCGTAGCCGGCGCCAGCGAACCCTTGCGCTGACTGCGCCCCGGCATAGCGTCTGTCACGACGAAAGACTCGCAGCGCTATTGCCAGAATAAAGGGGATCACCAGAAAGGCCTGGCTTTAGCCTGGCTTTCCCAGACGCTGGCACATCAGTGCCAGCAGTGAGAGCGGCACGAGCGAAGCTCGTTGCAAGCGGGGGGGGTATATTGGTCAGTGCCGGCTCAACGCCGGTTCTGGCCAATAAAGGCAAATGGGCAGATTTGGGATGAAAAAACCGCTCATCCGAGCGATTTCTATTTGGCAGAATCAGAGGTGTGAGATAAGCCGCCCCAACATTTCCATGATAGGGCGCATTGGGGGTTTTGAACGCTTCCAAACGGTCATGAACGGCTTAGAGGTTCAGTTAAACTGCTTGTAGGCGGGATAATATCGTCATCATCCGCTCAACGGTTTCAGCGTGTTTTAACTTCTCTTCCCACCCACCCAGATACCAAAAAGGTGTGTGGAAAGTTCTATTCACTGTCAGTGTGAGTGTATTACCGGTAATAACCTGGGCAGGAATACCCAGCAACGATAATTGGATGTAACACATATCAGCAACCATGCCATCAATGTCTGTACAAACCATAAAAACTTGCTCTTGAGGGTTATATCCGTTTTCACGCATATACATAGCTGCTGCAATAGCCATCCCACCTGCCCCACAGGCTGGTTCATTGTAAGTTATAAAGGGACGTCTGTTTAAGTTCTGTACTGCGTCAGACATCGTTAAAGCCGCCATCATTTGCGATAATGAATAAGGCGTAAAGAATTGACCTAAACTGGACGCACTCAACTCTAATTCCATATAGAGACTCCCCAGGAAGTCACTCGGCTCTGCGTCCAAAGCTCCAATGACACACCCAATCAATTGAGATAACTGACTCATATTCTCTTTGCCTAAACGTTTTTCAATTACAAAATATTCTTGTTCTAACTCATCTGACTTTAAAAAAGCATTTTGAATAGCAATAGCAGCTGCATGAACAAAATCACGAAATACATCAAAACGGTGATGATGTGGTGCCAAGTGTTTGAAAATCGATACAAACTCCTTGCGATACTGAGCAGCTGACACGCCAGGGCGCCGGTTCGAGGAATCAAACAGGTTTTGGAGTGGTGAACGAGAGAACAGGTGGCCTAAATTTAATGAGTTGCCCGGTATTTCGGCGTTATGAACTTTCATCTGGTGTATTCCCCTTTGCTGTTAATCGCGAGTTTTCTGTTTCTCGCGCCGTAAAGCGTCAGGGCCTCTGCCAGATAAGCGTGATTGCAAGTGCGTCTGCAAAGCCGCAGCGCAACGACCGCAGGGAGTGAGAACGGATGTAGTAGACGGCGATAGCGCACACTTGTTGTCATGCCTGGCGGTGGAACTGTTTAGCGGGGCGGGAGAATAAGAAAATGCGTACACCGAGAATTGCAGGAATAGCCGGAAGTTAATTTGTTCTGAAATTATTATGTTAGGTCGAAGACCTGATACGGCGTTGTTCTCTTACTTGCTATTGAGATAATTCCGGCCATCATTACTGTATATGCATGGGTCTTCCCCGATCATGGTGGGAGACTCATATGCATACAGTAATGATGGGCCACACCATGAAAATTCAATTCCTATCCTTAGCGGGCATCGATTTACCAACTTCAACTATTCCATTATTCGCCGATCACTGTGTGGCCGGATTTCCCTCTCCAGCCCAGGACTATATTGAGCAATCCTTAGATCTAAACGATTACTGCGTGCCTCATCCTGTATCTACGTTCTATTTGATTGCACAGGGGGAATCTATGGTTCAAGCGGGCATCCTTTCAGGCGATCTTCTTGTGGTCGACAAATCTCTTCAAGCAGAACATGGCGATATTGTTATCGCTGCTTTAGATGGAGAATTTACCGTTAAACAACTTTGCACACGCCCTACTGATATGACGAATTTCATTTGCAGTTATTGTGAGCCCGGCGTAATGGATTGCGAGCCGGAAAAAGATAAAAGCGAGCTCATTATCACTTAATGTGAGCCCGAAGCCATTTTCATTGTCACTTAATCTGAGCCGAAAATAGCGCTGATTGCGAGCCTGGGGGATTTCGATTGCGAGCCGTTACAACTATCCTGGAATCGTTAGCGCCATCGCTGACTGTCTACAGTATCGATGAAGCATTTTTGATGATTGATGGTATCGAACATTGTGAGCCGCTGGCCAGCTACGGAAAGCGTGTGCGAGATACCGTATTTCAACAAACAGGCTTATTGTCCGGGATCGGCATCGGCCAGACTCTTACTCTGGCCAAACTCGCCAACCACGGTGCGAAAAAATGGCCGGCTACCGGCGGTGTTGTTGACTTGTCAGACAGAGAGAGGCAACGCAAGTTGATGGCCCTTTTACCGGTAGAGGAAGTCTGGGGAATTGGTCGCCAGCTAAGCATAAAACTCAAGACGATGGGAATAGAAACGGTGTTGCAGCTGGCTGACGCCAACCTTCAGCTGATAAAGAAAACATTGGGTGTTGTCGTTGAGCGAACAGTGAGGGAACTTAATGGTACACAGTGTATCTCCATCGATGCACTCCCCGCTAAACAGCAAATCATATGCAGCCGGAGTTTTGGGGAACGTATCACAACATTACAGGATATGCGCCAGGCTGTGTGCCAGTACGCGGAGCGAGCGGCGGAAAAACTGCGGCTGGAACGGCAATATTGCCGTTATATCAGCGTCTTTATTCGTACCAGTCCGTATTCGAATGAACCGTTTTACAGCAACAATGCCAACCATCGATTAATGCTGGCCACCCAGGACACACGAGATATTGTGGCGGCCTCGATGAGAGCACTGGAAAAATTTGGCGTGATGGGTATCGATACCAAAAAGCAGGGATAATCCTGAATGATTTTTGTAGCCGTCCAGGTCAGATAGACATGTTTGACGAAACACCGCCAAGAGCCAATAGTGAACAGTTGATGAATGTTATCGACCGCATAAACCGAGAAGGGATTGGAAAGGTGTGGTTTACGGGACAAGGTATTGATAAAGGCTGGAAGATGAAACGGCAAATGCTCTCCCCGGCTTATACAACCCGCTGGGGAGATTTACCAAAAGTACAGCTATGAAACTAACGACCAAAACTCATCGAGTATGACCAAATTTCGTTTTCGCTTAGGTCCAAACACTCAACGCATAGAGTCATTCAAGTGCATCAGGATAAGTGTAATAGTGCTTAATATGTAGTAAAAAAAGATACGACAAACATCTGTTGTCAAAATCTGCAGTGGCTAACTTTCTTTATTTAACCAAATTTGATGAAAGGAGAAAAGGCGCATAATATTTCGAGCCATAACCATAAAAGTTCGCCATAGCTAACGCGCCTACTTTCAATAGATTAACTTTATTGAGTTACTGGCGATTTCACCCTGAAATAAAAACAAAATATCAATATAAAACAATTGATTAATGAATTTTATTTGATGGCGAATTTTCATGAGTGGATATAAAATCAAGCAGATTACAGTACTGATTTCAGTGGCGATTTCAGCCTGAAATCGCCACTTCATTGATAGAATTACTGTGATAAATGTTTCTTCATTGTGTGCAAAATAAGTCGGTCAAGTTCTACCTGCAACTCTTTTGGCAAACGGCTGAACTCATAGCTAAAAGTGCGTCCCTTGATACGTTTTCGAGCGTATTTATCTTTTTCTTCAAAGTCCCATAATTTTTCAACAACAGCAGCCTCTTTTTCAGGCTTAGCTAAAATCCCGTCTAAAACATGTCGAAACGATTTTATTATTTCATTTTTCAGTTCATCAGAGACCAGCTCATTAGCATTAGGAATTTTTTCTATTTGCTTCCTAACCGAATCAACGAATGTTTCTAGTTCGAGACTACGCAGCCGTAATTGTTCATCAATATCGAGCAAGAATTTATAATCTGGATAGGTTAGTTCATATTGAACAGGGAAAAGTTCTAACATCATCTCAGGTACCGATGCGGCCTGAATAGCTCGAGTAACTTTCGCAGAAGATAGGCGTTCCGATTGGGCTATCTCCTTTTGGTTCATGCCTGAATCGCGGAGAAGTAAAAGCCTTAATCCAATCTCACGTAAATTATGTTCTTTTGCAGTTTGAATATCAGCGGCGAGTTTTCTCGCATCATCCATATCAATATCGTCTTGAGTAACCAGCACATTGAGATCGACATGGCAAATCAATGCGGCAGCTCTGCGACGTGACCCGTCGAGAATTTCAATTTTTCCGTCAATTATACGTCCAATTGCCGGGAAAAATTGTTGAAAACGAATGGTCCTGATAATGTCCTGAAGTGACTCCTCTGTAACACCGGCTTGATCTCTACCATTTGTGGCTAGAGATACAAATGAGCGTTCAGCAATATCTTCTGCTGGAATAGTTTCAAACATGAAGACAACTTTTTTCCCTGAGGCAAGAGTAAAAATCTGGCGATAATTATCAGTTGATACATTGGACAAAGGGGAACCACTAAATGTCCGGCCGATGGTTGGGCGTTTTTTTGTCATGGAATACCTCAGTTCATCCGAATAAATTCGATGCGATCGAATACAGCTTTAGCAAAATCTTCCGCCGCAGCACGAGCATTTTTTAATGCTTCACTGCTGCCAACATAGGTCGAGGGGTTGGCGGAAATAACCGTATCAAAAGATTCGCCACATCGTTCAAAACCATCAAGGCGTGGTAGGGCCACATCCAACATATCCCCTCCAAATATCTCTTTGGCCAGGCTATGACAAAGTTTGTGGTCAGATTTATTCTGCAATTTAGACATAAATCCTATATTGCCCTGAAGGGGATACTTAGCCCCTGATTTTTCTATCATCTCAATAAGTTCAGGAAGACGAGTGAGATACTTTAAGGTGGAGTGGAAATCGACTTGGGCAGGGGGGATCGGCGTCATAAGCAAGTTCGATGCAGCAATAGCATTACTCAGGAAAGCATCGAGATGTGGGCCACTATCGATAAAGATAAAGTCATAATCCTTCTTGAGTTTATCAATAATATTCTCTTTAAGAACGGTATAGATATTCTGTCCAGGTAAATGTTCGGAACATAGCTCTTTCCATTGCGATGCAATAAATGCATCTTCAATAGAAGCAGGGATAACATCAACACCCGGCACAATAGAAGAAATGACAAATTCAGACAAAAGTTCTTCGCGGGATACATTCTGTAGCATTGCCTGAGCAGAGGTTGTATCTACAGCCCCAATAGAACGAGAGTGATTTAGAAACATTGTAGCTGAAGATTGAGGATCAAGGTCGATAACCAGAATTCTTAAATCTTCATAAAGTAGGTGAGGGTGGGCACGTAATCCATGAGCAAGTGAAACCGAACTAACTGTTTTCGATACGCCGCCTTTCAAATTACCAACAAAAATCGTGAAGGCTTCATCGTGGCGATCACGGTATTTAGGAACACCACGATGGTGATAAATATCTATAATATTTTGCAGTGACATTGCATATTTTATAGATGTACCTGCCGGCTTCTTCAAAAATGTGTAACCTTGCTCTTCCATTTCGGTGACAGCATAGTCAACACTTGCGCGAGTCAATTTAGGTAATTTGGCAACAGCAGCCTTGGCATAAGTCTGGAAATAAGTCGTTTCTTCCAGCTCTTCCTTTTGTTCTTTAATCTGTTTGGTCAGAAGAGTGAGCATGTGTTCAGAGCGCTCAGCCACTCTATAGATTTGCTTAGTATTTACCGTCACAAAACACCTCAACATGTAGCATTTAAGAATATACACGATAATGCTACACATAGGCGGTAATGTAAATTTTTTACTCTAAAATAAACTGAATTTTATTTTTAGTTGCAGATCTCCATATCAGAATAAGAGCATGCGCATGAATATCGATCACGCTACGTGAAATCTGAGAGATTTTTCAGAGCTAAGGCCACTACATTTCAATGTAGATGTTGCCTAGAACGGGCTTGATATAAGGTTTCTGTAGCTGGCGGTATTAGTTGGCTTGGTTTTTGACCATAAGAAGGCAGGGCATAGTCCTGCCCTTGTACCTAGACTGGAGTTCTATCGCCAAGAAATGTGACGATTTACATCTTGTGATTGATTAAGAATACGAATTACAGTGATAGAAGACTCTGAAGGAACGAAAAAAATCACATGCTTCTCAATAGGGAGTGAATAAATATTTTCACCTAACTCAGGTCGTTGTGTACCAATTTCATGTCTGGCCAAAATATCAAATATTTCAGAAAAGCGAGCGACATATTCGTCCGCCTTGGCTACACCAAATTGTACCTGACCATAAAGCCAAATATTTTCCAAATCATCAATTGCTTTCGGTGTCAGATTAATCTCTTTCATTCAGATTAACCCTTTCCTTTATTCGCTGTAGGAATACATCTTTACTCCATGTTTCTGGAGTGCCGCTACTCACCCCTTCAGCCAACAAGTCCCGTAATGATTGCAAATGGGACTCAGCCTGCTTTTCACGCAATAAACGCAAAGCATCACGGAGCACTTCGCTTTGAGTTCTATAATCACCTGCGCTAACCAGCGAATCGATGAAGTCGCGAAGTTCCTCGCCAACATCTACTGTCATTGTCCTGGCCATAAACACCTCATGTAAGACATAATCTTACATTCATTATAAGTCTATCCATTTTGATGTGCCAGTTAGTTTTTCATTCAAAATAGCAATACAAAGATATATACAAATTTCATCCTGCTCGAAGCCTATGACAATTACGTATGGCCAAACGTCACAATCATACCTAGAAAAATAACAGAACCTGCATACTGGCTTTGGAAGTCATAATTTGCCCCATCGAACGAACAACGTGAACTACCAATTCCCCAATAACATATGTAATGCCCCTGCTATAGATACAGGTAAACTATTAAATCTCATACAATCTTAATAGACGAACATATGACTAACATATCTTCATCAAGCGCTTCCGCAGCGTCGCTGCATCCCCGCTTCCAATGGAACACCCTGTTTCGCGGAGACCCACAGCGATCAAATTTCAATGCCTGTGTTGGTAATAATGGTGCGCCCGGTATTTATGAATATGCTGACGGTTTTGCCGAAAGTGTAGTTCTGCTCATTGAAGGGTTAACTCAACATAAGGGGTCACTGGACACGTTGATCTATCCAATCTGTTTTAACTTGAGGCACTCCGTAGAGCTGACAATAAAAGCCCTGATAGGGGATTTGACCCAGCTCGCGAAAGTGAGTAATAGACCGCTGACTGCAGATGTTAACAGTGTGATAGGTCAACACGACATCAAGAATTTGTGGGACTATTTTGTACAAAAATCGGCAGTAGTAGACCGCCGTTTCAGCCAGGAAACCGCGCCTCTCGACGCACATATAAAATGCATTGCCGAAACCGACCCGACCGGGCAGACGTTCAGGTACAGTTACGACACCCTATCCGTAAAACACCTCACGGACGTCAGCCTGATTAACGTATTGGTTCTACAGGAGCAATTTAAGGACATCAAAGAACACTTTGAAAAAATCCGCCACCTGATGGGCTATTTGAGGCTCGAATATCGCACAGGCACGTTTACCCGTAATCTTAGCCGTGCCGATATTGTCTCCATTGCAGAGCTGCTGCCTGCTAGGAAGCAGTGGGGGGCTGCAAACTTTACTGCCGCAAAGACGTTGATCTCGACAACGTATGGCCTCAGCGGAAAGGAACTGAGTTTAGCCTTTGCGAAAATCCAGAAAACCCGCGATACGGCGCGGATGATCGGATTATCCGTTACGGTACCGGGCCTGTCAGAAGCAGACTTCATAGAACTTAACGATATTTGGAAGACTGCGTGGGATTGTAGTGTGCTGGCCAAAAAACTACGGGAGTATATATATGGAAGAGAAATCGCCTCTACGTTTTCTGGCCCGGTACCAATGTCAGAGGAACTGAATTTCCTCGACTCAGCCCAAAAAGATTTGGGGCAGGCCGGCCAGCTATTTAAGCAATGGGCAACCCCAGAAAAACTGGCCGGTATCACCGCTCTGCAGCATTCCGGAGGAGACTTATTCTGTGAAGAGCACGACCATCGGTTTGCGTATTATCTCGAGGAGATGAATGCGATGGCCAACAAGGGGAGTGAGATATGGCAGGCTGAGATAGACGGTATCTGGACGAGCAGCGTCAGTAGGCCTTATTACCCCGCACAGACGGTGGAAAAACTGAAACGGGCCGGTTTTACTCATGAAGCAGCAACAGTGGCAGATCATCTTTTTGCATGAATTGCACTGAAATGAGAATGCTGGCAGCAAAACCGCTGGGAATACGAATAAACGACGAGAATGGGACGCATATGCTTTTTCATATTCATAAGCTGAAAAAATTGGGAAGTAGCCCACATAACATGGGCTAAGTGGCGAATTTATACTGGTTTAGTCATATTAGTGTATTCAAAGTCGGTACAAAGTAACGTGATCTCGTTTTCATTGAGCTACTTTGACGTCAGTTTCACGAAGCGGGCGCGGGCGTTAATTTTCGCAAAGGCCCCGAACGTCTCGCGGATAGTCCCCAGCACCTCGTCAGGCAGCTTACATGCGCCATCCCAGGCAAAGTAATATGGATTGAGACTTATCACAGGGCTGTAAACAAAAGAGCGAGCAATATAAGGCAGATAGTTGTCCAGCATCTCCTCTGCGTAGTCGACGGTCACGCCTTCATCAAGCGCACTGACTTTCAGTTAAACCATTCGTACCACCTGGGGACCCAGCAGGTGGAAGCATTCGTGACAGAGCTGATAGAAGAACTGCTCCCAGCTGTCGTAACGCCAACCTGTACAGACCCGTAATTATCTACGGTTTGTTGTCTTGTTTCAGTTCCTCAAATGAAACTGTATGGCTATGCGGCTTAGCCTTATTGTCCAGCTCTGTGATGCGTAATTTCAATGGCATCGGGCAGGCGACGCCGCTGAAAATACAGGTGCCAGTGGATAGCGTAGGGATAGACTCTTCTGTCATACGGTCGATGTAGGATACCGATTTCTCAATTGCAAAGAGATCATTCTGATTAATCAGCCGGTGAATAAAATAATTGTGTGCCTGCGAGATGATGGTTGAAGATATATCATTAGGTCGCTGGCTGGAGAGGGTGACAAATACGCCAAATTTTCTGCCTTCTTTGATAATCTCTTCAAACGTTTCCAGCCGGTAATCTTTCCAGCTCTCCGTTTCGCGAAATGAGGTATTCGAAAGGATATTGTGGGCCTCATCAATGATGATATTCAACGTGGACTTTGTTGTCTCATTTTTTTTCTCGTTATAGACCCATTTTGCTAATATCAGTGGGAGCATTTTTTTCATGGTGATATTTACCATATTGAGGTCAATGACCACAAAATTCCCCTCCTTCCAAAAGTCTGTAACACCTCGGGTATCAAAAATCTTGGCAATGTCTTTCCTATTACTTCTCATCCTGTTAATAACAGGTGAAATATGCTCTGGGTTTGAGCGATTTGAAAGGAACTCAGAGATCAGTTGGAGATACATAAAAGAAAGTAAATTTTCAATTAAATCTTCCGGAAACTCGTAATGACATGCTAATTTGAAAAGATTAGAATCTTCTGTATCATCAGCAGTATCAAAGTAATGACCTTTTTTGGTATACCAAACTTTTCTTGAAAACTGAAACTCTAAATCCGATATCATCTTTTCATGGTCGTTGAAAATTGGTCTAAAAAAATCAAAAACCGTATCGCATCGCGACTTTTCACTGCCAAAAAGAGTTTCCTTCACCCTCTTTTTTAAAATACTCCTGAAATACTCTATTGGATCATCTGCTCCATCAACACTGGCCTTAAGGTCTAAGACCCTTTTTAGAAAGGGTTTTTGCGTCTTATCCGTGGCATCAGTTAAAACACTTAATATTTCGTGTTCTACTAATATACTGGCCGACATCGGAATTTTATTCCCTGACGCAGAGTGCGTATTAAGTTTATAGACAACTTTATTCTCGGTGATGCATTCCGTAGCACCGTATTCCCCGTTAAAATCAAATAACAGGAATTTGCTTTTCTCGATAAATGATTTGCCCAATATGTCTGAGATAGCACTGTACCCGTGCTTATAAAGCGCAGCCAGGGTGTTAGATTTTCCACTACCCGTATTGCCAAAGATAGCGATATGCGAGTTCATCAGACCACTGACCGGTAGGGTAATATCAATATCTTCGAGATCGGTACGGGCAAAATGCAACCCGGGTTTCCCTGCCTCGGTGATCTGATGGATTATCTGAACCAGCTCTTCGGTGACAATGAACGCCTCATTTCCTATTAGAGGAAGTTCTCGCATGCCGCCGATAAAACGGCCCTGACGATCAATATAGCCGGATAAGGTAGCGGTCAAGTAGCGCCGATAACGCTGCGCATCACTACCGCTGCCCTGATACTGCCTTTCTTCAATGATTTTTTCGGCTTCTACCTTACCGATAAGGCTCATAAACCCTTTTTTGATCTCGATAAAGCTGCCTACTGAAACATTTTTTAAAACCTTTCCTTGGTAGAATAGGTCACTCAGGTTCTTATTCTTATCCACAAGGATCGTAACCATTCTGCCAGAAACTTCGCACACTTCTCCGACACGTAAAATAGATTCTTCATCGACAAAATTAGTATTCATCATTAACCACGTAGATAGTTCGTAATAATGTGATTGAGGTTGCCAAATTCCAGCGTTCCCCCAGGCAGATACACTATTTCCACATTGGAGAAATCCCTGAACTTATCTACAAACATATCCAGCGCGGATTCATTATAAGCAAAAATAAGAATTTTAAGCGTCGCATTGCGCAAGGCTTTCTTCGTCAGAAGTTCAATATGCTCATCCGCGAACGAAAAACCGAATACAATAAGGACTGTGCCTTCTTTATCGAGCTCGTTAGAGTATGTGCGTAATAAATCATAGTATACGTTCTCGAGAAGAGTCTCTTTAAATTTTTCTTTTCTCGGCAAAATTATAGCATGCTTATTTACCCAATTTTTAGTATGAATCGGTCCTTTGAATTTTAGAGGCGGTAAATCCTGTAGAGAATATATTATATTATCTCCTTCTTTTTTCCATGAAAGCGAACCGTGCAGTTTTATGAGGTTTACCGTGGGTAATTCAACGCTATAGTTATACAAATTCCCGGTGGCGTGAATACTTCGGTAGAAACTTCCGGCATCAAAAGAATACTGATTAAAAATATTCACTCGACGACTAAACCCATCATTAACCTCAATATTATGATTTTTTGTTGCAGCATCCTCAATAAAAAGGTCATAATTAGTAGTAAATATATTAACCCGGCGGGGCAGCAACCCCGTCCTTCGTCGGGTAAGAATTTTTTCTATTGAAGACAAAAAATCCGCATAATATTTTTCCGTCTTTTTAGTGTTAGAAACTTTATCCGGAGGATAAAGTATCGACTCATACTCTCTTCCGATCAAAATATTATTAGCCACCCACACTGATTTAAGAAATGTAGATGCTTCCTCGAAATATTCTTTTTCTTTTTCACTGTTAATTAATTTTTGTAATTCTTTTTCAATATTAGCAAGCACATTTATAGCGGGTAGCGAGGCACCTGATCCAATAAGAAAATTGATATTTGCAGACTGAAATACGCGCTCAAAGTATTCCTGATCCCTATCGTTACCGTAATATGGTCTTCTTGTCGCCAAGGTTTAACTCCCTGTTTTGCTTTTGTGCATTCAGTTATGTTCCTCTATCTTACATTTGAACAACCTGCTTTAGCAGCATTTTCCTGATTACTCCTTACTGCAATCCTCCGACTGCAATTGTAATGGCATAGTGAATTTGGCCACCTGATCGGAGATCATGTCCCTGCCTCAACTACACGACAGGTGATCACATGGGTAAATATTTCACGGCAGAATTTAAGCTAGAGGCGGCCAAGCTGGTCGTTGACCATAATTACACTATGAGTTGAACTGTCCGCTCCAAAAGTTATTACAGTCTGTCCTCCTCTGACGATACGAATAAACTCATGCCTTTCAAGTACCTTAATGATCCTGTTGAGAGCTTTTCCTCCCCGGGACAATGTTACTTTTGCTTTAATTTTCGACGGTTCGATATAGCTGTTTAACCCATCAACTGAGCAAAGCGCATAAAATCGCAAATGCGCCGAATGACTTAAGAAATTGGCCTTCCTGTCGGGACTCATCCAGCCAATCATTTCCAGCATGTCATCATAATGCTTGCGTAACAGGCTACAGCTTGCTTGAACTCCGTAGACTGGTTGACCGTAGTCCGGCAAACCTGTGGCAGGATCATCATAGTGAAATTTCCAGAGTGCCTCATGATGAGAAAGTCGGTTACGCAGTGCCCTGATGCGATGAAAATCCTGACGGATATCCGCCATTGTATATCCCTCAGGCAGGTTCGGAAACACCACCGTTTCTAGGTTTGGCCACAACAGTGACTTACTGGCCTTATCTTCATATTTATGGCTCAACAACGTTGTCCAGAACCCAAAGTTCATACCGGCAATCACCCGTGCCGGAGTGATAATTTTTCCTTCGGAAACGATGGTGTCACGGGCCTGATCAACCAGAGTTTCTTCACGGACCTTGCGGGCAATGACCCGATGGCCATACTGGTCAAGTAGAACGCCATGATTATCTTGGGAGTCAGTCGCCTTTCTGGCCATCTTGTAACGCTTTGAGAGTTTGGGGTTTGCTTTTTTCCCCATATAACGTGGCAGACTGAAGATCCAGTTATGGTCCGTCAGCCACAGGCCATTAGCACCAGTGGGCGGATGCGACAGGATAGCCATATCTATGGCATTACGCAGAGTTACCTCCAGACACTGCATTGCGGGTAGCATCGCCCCCGCGAGAGCCTTATTCCAGTGATAAGCAGCCAGTACCTGATGTGCTTCAATTTTGAGATGCTGTTCGTAGATATCAAGACGCTCGGTAGAGATATAATTACGCATTGTCCTTTCCTTATGCCATGCAACGACATCAGCCTTTAATTGAGTTGACGAGTCGGTCAGTTTATGGCGTAATAAGCCACATCAAGGCGGAGCCGCCTCTTACAGAGGTCTCACGCGACAATAGTTGTTTGGAAAAGCCATCCCTCGGGGTGGCTTTTCTCGTTTCAGAACGTCAACACACCCTTCGTTCCACAGGCGGCAGACGCCTGGCTGCACGAATTTCATCAATCGCATCCAGAAAGTCCTCCACCCTCTGTAAGAAAAACAGTTCGTGGTGAACGGCAAGCATCACCGGTAACTCACGAGTAGCAACCTCGGCGAAAAGCGCGAACAGCAGCGAGGTGCCGTGAGAAATATGCGTGAGCTCGCTGAGCTGCTTTGCGCGTATTTCCAGCAGTGGGACGCCGTCGCGCATGATCCGCTGCAGATCGTCTTCACTGCGGATGCACAACAGACGGCACCAGGCACGGTTTTCGGCCAGCGTCTGTGCGCCGTCAAACCAGTAGTCGGCCAGTCCGGCGTTCATCATTTGCGCCAGGTCTCTGTCCATCAGCGCAACCAGACCGCTGCTCTGCATAAAGTTGCGGATCAAATCGCCAAAAGAGGCGGTCAGAAATTCCCTGACAAAATCGCTTTTTGACTTTCCGGCGGCTTTCGCTTGCTCGGTAAGCTCTATATCGATGTCAATTGGTACATTTCGTACAGTCAGTGTCCTTGTGACGCCTTTTTCCTCATTTTCATTTATGCTGGTCAATTATGTATCCCCTGACGAATTTATGATGTTATCAATAACAGTGCATTCATAGTATGCATACATGATTCATGTGTCGATACATTTAATTAATATTGCAATATGGTGCTAAATTGATATTTTTTGACCGCATTGTTATTTCCCGGACGGGAAGATCCGAAAAGTGGCAAAGTCGGGTATTGGAAACTCGTTATAATCAGAGGTTGTTACTGTATGCCATGGTCTTCATCTCTGCTTTTACGGCTGATATAGTGCTCTGTAAATTCAATGGTCAGAGGACCACATGGAGCTACAGACAAGACTCGTTTTTATTGACACTTCCGCATACGAAACAAAAAAGCTTCAGTTTGGTCATTTCGTCTTGGGTAGGCTTCAGGATCTTGTTGAAGATGAAAAAATTCACCTGCTTATTACCGATGTGGTTCGTACAGAAATCGAAATTCATCTGAAAAAACTCGCTGAGGTGGCTGTACGGGAGCATAAAAATTTCCGCAAAAACGGCAGTTTTTTATGTGTAGCGGATGAGATTACAGGGGGCGGTCTTTTCCCGGAGATCACCTCAGATGCTGTCCTTAATGCGGCGATGAGTAAATTCATTGCCTTAGTAGATAACGGATTAACTGAAACAGTGTCCGTCGCTGGCGTTAATCCGAAACAGATATTTGATGATTATTTTTCCGGAACTGCGCCGTTCCACCGTGAGGCGAAAAAGTCAGAGTTCCCGGACGCATTTTCACTTGCTGCAATCGATGCCGTGGCAAGAGCCCGTCATCACAAAGTTTATGTTGTCAGTAATGATGGGGACATGGCTGCTGTAGCAGAGGCTAACGATAATTTTATCCATCTTAAAAGCATCGATGCGCTCCTTAACTTGGTTAACAGGAATGACGAAGAGCTGGCTGAGTTATCAACATTTGCAGACAGCGTGCTGGAACAGATGAAAGAAGATGTAATAAGAATGGCCCGGGAACGACTGCGTGACGCAGAATTCATACCGGCATCCACAAGCGAATACGATCCTGAGATCTACGAAACAGAGATATCATCTGTAAGCATTGATGACGTACAGCTGATTGGCGTCAATAAAGATGACGCCACTTATGAGGTTACTTTCGGGGTTGATTTAACGGCCTCATACGATTTCGAGGATTATTCAAGGGCGAACTGGGATAAAGAAGATCGTGTGTACTATGGCATTGAGGTTTCAAATGACACCTATCGGCACACTGAACAGTACACCGCCACTCTTGAGATAGGATTTATGGATGGGATCAGGGCAAATGCGGAGGTTCATATACTGAGTTTTGATGACAGTATTTTCTTACTGGACCTGGATAACGCAGAACATATTGAATATGTGCCAGTCGTCGAGGCTGAGCCTCAGCTTCCTGACCCCTTCTAAGTTATGGCAGCTTCAGGTGGATATCTGGTTGCATCCTCCCATATTATCAGCTACACACAATAAGCCCAAAACTGGGCTTATTGTGCTGTTGACGGATTTTCCAGAGGTGGCCTCAAGACAGGTATTTACGTCTCTCGGGTACAAACAGTTTACCAATCGCCGGGCGCTTGTCGAAGACGGCGGCGTGTGCTTGCTGGAGCGTCGTGATAGCGCTGTTGTAGGATTCATATTGAGCCAGAAGCAGCTGACCATCCTGCTCGAGCCTGGTTATCCACAACATGTATCCTTCGGTCATCCCACTTTTCGACTGCGTCTTTGTGTTGGCAATACGTCTATGACTGAGATCGGAATTCAGCTTTTTCAGCAACTCCTCTCCAAGTGGAAGCGATGCTTCAAAAGCTGACACCATCGCCCCCAGGTCAGTCTTATAACGTGGCGCTTCGGTGAGACCATAGGTGGCGAGGCAGAAACGGGCGTTATTGATCTCTGACGTTATGGACTGTACGGCCTCAAGACTGACCCTCAGCAGGTTAACCGCGTTGTCATACTTGTCCAGACTGGTGCCCAGACCAGCCTCAGCTTGTTCCCGGAACGCCTCCACCGCTTTATCTGCGGCAACCCCAGGCAGATGGTCTTTGCCCAGTTGACTGTACTGGTCGTTGACCAGACCGATTGCGGTTTTATAGCCCTCCTGAGTGGTCAACTGGGGCAGCCAGCTCCTGGCCACAAGGAAGGCCGCTACCGCTGCTGTAGCCATCACGCCATTGAAAACCGTCGCCAGCCAGTCGGCGGCACTGCCGGTGAGCCTGAGGTCATACACGAGGACAATCAGCAGTATCAGCAAGGCAGTACCGGTGGCTGCTGTTACGGCGACATAAAGGCTGCTCCGGAGCCAGCCTGAACCCGATTTTCCTGTGCTCATTTGATTTTTTCCCCGGTTCTGGTTTCTCCCTCAATCTGATCCAGCAGGTTGTCCGCAGTGACGCGCAGCCAGGCATAGAGTTCGCGGCCACGTTCCGTCCTCGTGTCCAGTTGAATGCCGCGCTCCGTGACTGTCCCGTCATGAGACCGGATGTGTTTCAGCAGGGTGCCCAGCGTGCCGGAGCTTTTATCGATCATCACCCGGTTCCGGTACTCCTCAAACTGGTTCAGGGTGAGATCGATGTACCAGTCGTCCAGCCTCACGATCACGTGGGAATGGATAGTTGAATGGCGTTCTTCCCGGAAGTCCTCCGTCGCCATCATATGCACAATAACCGGCTGCAAGGACGGGTCGCAGTCCTGCAGGTACTGTGCCAGAAAGTTGCTAGCCAGGTCACAACAGCCGTACGGGAAATGATTCATCTCCATTAGCCAGCGGCCCATCGCAAAACATTCGTTCGAGCGGGTGTCTGCGGCCAGCACCAGGGCGTTGCGAAAGGCATGGATACGGCGTTTAATTTCAGGGGTCATTTTGTATCCTTAGCACTTTTTGGCTCGGCTCTGGCCAGGATCAGCAGCTCGGCCTGCAGGGTGCGGTTTTCTGCACGCGACTCTTTCAGCTCGCTTTTGGTTTCCTTCAACTGAGCCGTCAGGTGTTCGCCGGTGGCGGTCAGACGGGCCACCTGCTCGCGCAGCGGCAGGGCTTCCGCGCGCAGTTCGCGCACTTCCTCCAGCAGCCGGTCACGTTCGGTCACTACCTCCCGCAACACCGCCAGTTCACTTTCCATCATGGCTACTTTCGCCAGCGCCTCATCCCGCTCTTGGTCGGCCTGGCCGATATCGGCGTCGGCCTGTTCACGGGCCGCCAGCGTCCCGGCTTCTGCCTGTTTCACCGCAGCCTGCCACAGCAGGGCCAACTGTCCGGTCAGCAGCTGTGCCAGCTCCGGCGGCAGCACCGACGGTTGTTCGCTGGCCAGCGCACGCTGACGGGCACGAAACTCCCGCATCACTGGGGAGATATGCGACAGGGAGCCGCCGCCGAGGTGCGCGCGAACCTGTTCGTTTGTCGGGTTCGGGTTGCCGGCGGCAATGAGGGCCGCGGCGGCGTCCTCAATACGGCGGACGGTGTCAGCAGGCAGGTTAGTCATGAAATGCTCCGTTCAGAAGGGATGTGTACATTTTAACCTGCCCGCGTTTTGTACACAATACAAAACACATACAATACATACAATACATACAATACATATGATACAGAACGTACATACAGACGCTCTCTTTTTTATGGAAGATCCGAAAAGTGGTAGAAGCGGATCTGGCCTCCACGACGGGCAATTTTTTGCACAACCACTATATTTAGTATCCATATGTCGTGTTAAGTTACTGCATATTGTGTTTATTGACCCTGGGAGACTATCCGACAGCGGCGCTTTGGGGGCTGTTGACGGCGCGGCGAGTGTGATAAGGTTCCGAAAACGGAAAATAGGGAAAAAGTCGGAACAGAGAAAACGGCGGGTTAGGTAATTGCTAACAGTGACTGTTCTTAGCGTGACTTTTTATATAGTGATAATTAATAAATTTATTTTAATCAAACTTATTATTAATTTTGATATTTATTAAATATGAAATAATCAATCACACTGACTTATAGTGTGTTCACTGCCGTTAATGACCCATGGAGAAAAAGATGTTTGCGTCTATTACGGGTAAAGAGGGATTTGGGTATCAGTTTGAAAAGATCCGCCATGCCATCGCCGATCCCAGTCAGGGCAATATTCATGCCGCCACCCGACTTGGACTCGATACCCTGGCACGGCAGTACGCCAGTTTTGAGCAGGAATTGGAGGCCGCCGGTGAACTGGCCGACTGGTCTTACGATTTGGCCACCTATCGGCATGCCATAGATACCCTGCAGGGCTTTTTTAGCGGCAACCCGCGCGGACTGAGCGAACGCGACGCACGTATCTACTATCACTACCTGGAAACCGAGCACGAACAGTTCTGCCACATCGCCGAAGAGATCGCGCAAGAGCACGGCGGCGCGCATTAATCAGCCACCTCCCCTGGCAATGCAGACGGGGAGAGTCAAACGGGTATCGAAAAGAGTTTACCTAACCGGTTCATGTGAAACCGTTTAAAGGGCGATGACAATCATGGGCGACAGGATTTGCGGCACTGATCAGCGAATTGGCGCAATTGACCAACAGAACATCCCGGAGTGGCAATGAACAGAAAAAAAGACGCACCATCCACACTGCTGGCAAGTGACAGCGACTGGCACAATAACGCCGGACTTAATTACATGCAGGATCACGGAACAGCGTATACCGAAGGTTACCGGAGGGCAGCGGATATCCTCATTCAGCACATTGACGAGTCCGGCCGGGATCAGGATTTTCTGGTTTACCCTGTGCTATTTCTTTACCGGCATCATATCGAGTTACTCCTCAAGCAAATTATTGAGCTGGCACTGCCACTGGCAGAGGATCCAGCACAACATCCATACAAAAAAGACAATCATAACCTGATCACCCTCTGCACCGTGGCTCAAAAACTGGTACTGGAAGTCGATGACCGGTACAGATCTTCTGATTTTTGCATAGTAAAAGAAGTGGTTAATGAGCTTCATAAAGTGGATCAGTGCGCCACCGACTTCCGTTATGCGCGGAGAAATGACGGCACACGCAGCCTCGACGGTATCCGTTGCATCAACACCCGTCTTTTTGGTGAAAAAATGGGGGCCGCTTCCGACTGTCTGGATGGAATAGACGTCAACCTGCGATACCTTCAGGAGCTTGACGCAGAAATGCGGGCAGACATGGGGTGACAGGTAACGTCCAGAAATGGCCCACACATAACAGCGCTCTTTTACATCGGGATGGCACTTGCCCCCTGGGCTCACTGAATGTGCAAACACAGGATAACTGAGGTATATACCGACAATGACAGGCATAACTCTTTACAGTCCGCCTCATGCTTCAGCGACACAACTCCCTGTTGCCATCGACTACCCCGCTGCCCTGGCGCTACGGCGCATGGCGCAGACCCACGGTGACATGCCGGAGTACCTGCTGGCCGTTGAGGTGGGCGCTTTGCTGCACTATATCCCTGACCTGTACCAGCAAACCCTCATTGCCACCTTATGGAATACTGGCGCACGTATCAACGAAGCGCTGGCACTGACACGCGGGGATTTTTACCTGAATGCCGCCCAGCCTTACGTGTCACTGGCCACCCTCAAACAGCGCCAGGCCAAAGCCGAACGCGGTCCCGGCGCACCGCCCAGGAAAGTCGTGACTCACCGCCTGGTCCCCCTGTCAGACAGCCATTACGTCAACCAACTGAACAGCATGGTGGCTACACTGCGCATTCCACTTGAGCGCAAAAATAAACGTACCGGTCGCATGGAGCCCGCCCGCCTCTGGGAGGTAACGGATCGCACCGTGCGCACCTGGCTCAATGATGCCGTAACACGGGCCGCCGCCGATGGGGTAACGTTCTCGGTACCGGTGACACCGCATACCTTTCGTCACAGCTACGCCATGCACCTGCTGTACGCCGGGGTGCCGCTCAAAGTGTTGCAAAGCCTGATGGGTCACAAAAGCCTGAAATCGACTGAAGTTTACACACGGATATTTGCGCTGGACGTGGCGGCACGCCACCGGGTGCAGTTCTCAATGCCGGGGCAGGACGCCGTGGCCATGCTGAAACAACAGGAAGTTTGAATAAAATTGCTTTAAGCAATAATGCAGTTATAAACAATAAGTATCCATAATCCGCCAGAAGCGAGGCTGTTGTGAAATTTTCTTATCGTAATGGGTTTGATCCAGACTACAAAAATGAGCCAATTAAACAGGATGCCCCTGACTGGCTAAAGTCTTTCTTCTTTCTTAAAGTACTCGATAACCTTATTTTTGTTGACGGAGATAGCCGTGTCCAAAATACAGAAAACAAACCTCTGGGAATAAAAGCATTAATAGAAAGAATATGCGCTGAAAATGGTCATGAAACAGATCAAGAAGACTTTGATTCATTTTATTGTTATGAATCTTTAAAGACGAGAATACAACATCTAGAGTGGTATAAATTTTACGATACAGTAGAAATTATCGGGCAGATATTAAAAGAAATTGAAGGTGAACAAACTTTTTCTTGGGCTAAGAAAACCTACGAAGAGTTCAGCTATGCATCTTACCGACAAAAAGTTAACGATCTGTTTTCCATGCATAAGATAGAGTGGAAGCTGAACGAATCAAGTACCTTAGAAACGCCGCTGCCTCATGATTTAGAGCTCAGGGTTAATCAGACAGATTCGTCCCTTAAAGACAAGTTCGAACCTGCCAGAAAACATTATGCGAAAGCACGTGCTTTCACTCTCGGTTCACAAAAAGACCCAGAGAACTCGATCAAAGAGTCGATCAGTGCCGTTGAAAGCGTATGCCGTACATTATATCCGACCGCCTCCACACTGGGGGATGCGCTAAAAATAATGAAGAAGGAAAGTTCTATTTCCCCCTTGCTTATCACCGTAATAGAAAAGTTTTACGCCTACACGAACGCTGAACCTGCGGTCAGGCACGGGAGCAACAAGGTATCCTCGGTTCTTGAATATGATGCTGAGTTAGCACTTCACATATCAGCAGCCTTCATACGAACCATTATTCAGAGAAAATCCGAGGATAATATCTAACGTAGGATTACGCTACGCGATTTCTTGGGATGCTTTACCGCCATGTTTAGACAGAATTAAAGCAGCGCAATTTGTGAGCGGTATACCCTAATGTCATAGCTAAAATTATGGTCATTTCACTGTTGGATCATCACTTATCTGTCATGTACATTATGATCATCACCTAAACGTCACTTGTGGGTAAAAAATGTACATTCACGGCTATCTCCGCGCCTCGACGAAAGAACAAGACGCACTCCGAGCCAAAAATCGCATGAAAGCCTTTGTGGAAGAGAAAGGTTTTCGGATGGCCAGCTGGTACACCGAAAATGTATCCGGGGCTTCACTCCAACGGCCAGAACTTTTACGACTGCTCGATGATGCGGCACCGGGTGACATTATTCGGGGTCTGACGCTCAGTGGAACGAAAACTCACGTTAAGCAACGTTTTCTGCCTCTGACGCCTCTTTTAATGGTCTCAGATGTCCTTTGGTCACCAGTTCTGCCAGCGTGAAGGAATAATGGCCGAGCATATTGATATGTCCGTGGCAAAGCGGGGAGAGGCGTGCGATATCATCATCATTCAGTGTTTCACCCTGCGCCCGGAGATGATCCAGGGCTGCCTGCATATAAATAGTGTTCCATAACACGACGGCGTTAGTGACCAGCCCCAGTGCTCCCAACTGATCTTCCTGACCGTCGGTATATCGTTTTCTTATCTCACCTTTTTGACCGTGACAGATGGCTCTGGCAACGGCATGGCGGCTTTCTCCCCGATTAAGCTGGGTCAGAATGCGCCGGCGGTAATCTTCATCATCAATATAATTAAGCAGATACAGCGTTTTGTTGATGCGCCCCACTTCAATGATTGCCTGAGTCAGTCCGGAAGGACGTTCACTTTTCAGCAATGAACGGACCAGCACTGAAGCCTGTACTTTGCCCAGCTTCAGGGAGCCAGCGGTCCGGATCATTTCGTCCCACTGAAGGACTATTTTTCGGGGATCTGATTGCCCTCTAGCAATATCATTCAGCACACCATAGTCGGCATCATGGTCCATTCGCCAGAAAACCGAAGCACCGGCATCAGCCAGGCGTGGAGAAAACTGGTATCCCAGCAGCCAGAAAAGGCCAAAGACAAGTTCGCTGGCACCTGCTGTATCGGTCATAATTTCGGTTGGATTCAGCCCGGTCTCCTGTTCCAGAAGGCCTTCCAGCACAAAGATAGAGTCCCTCAGCGTCCCCGGTATAACGATGCCATGAAAGCCGGAATACTGATCGGACACAAAGTTGTACCAGGTGATCCCTCTGTTATTACCAAAGTATTTGCGGTTCGGTCCGGCATTGATTGTTCTGACTGGCGTAACAAAGCGCATTCCATCTGCAGATGCCACTTCTCCTCCACCCCATATCTGTGCCAGTGGCAGCGTTGCCTGAAAATCAACCAGTCTGGCATTAGCGCTGGTGATAGTTTCAGCCCGCAGATAGTTCGCTTTTGTCCAGTTCAGCCGGTGTCGGGTCAGTGCAGGAACATTTGATCTGATCAGTGGTTCCAGACCGATATTGCAGGCTTCAGCCATCAGCACGGCGCTGATGCTGACGGGCAGATCATCAACTCTGGCACTGGCTTCACTAGCATGGAAAAACTCATCAGCAAATCCGGTATGGGCGTTAATTTCGAGTAGCAACTCCGTTAAATCTACCGGAGGGAGCAGATCACTGATCATTTTGCTCAGTCGTTTCAGACTGTCCGGCTCATCAAGACTGGCGAGGGGAGAAATTGTCAACCGGGGCTTCGGGCCAGAAACATCGAGTTCGACAGCCTCATTTTCGCCAAGACGTGCAGCAACCTGTCTGTAACGACTATCAAGCTGATGACCCAGAGATTTTATTGCTTCCTGCGGGTCTGTCGGGTGCCCCAAAGAACGATAAACCTTAATCCGGTTTGCCTGCCAGTCAGCACCCTGTAGTAATCTTGCACGAGGATCTCCCCACCGGTTACTGCCGGTAACGTAGACATCCCTCCGCCTCAGACTATCCTGCAGTTTACTGAGAAAGCAGAGCGTGTATCCCCTGCGGGTGATATGTTTGTCCTTGTTAATCACCAGCCGTTTCCATGACCGACTGATAATTTCCGTTGGTGCGTCGTCAAAAAACTGCCGCCGTGAGCTGAACTCTCGGCTGAGGTAGTCACAGGCATTCAGAGTGGTAACCCCGGCAGGTGCGGATGAAAATTTAACGGTATTCAGCAGATGGGGCAGGAAACGACGAACGCGCCCGTACTGCTCCACCATTTCTTCATGAAAATTATCGTCTGAGGGCCGGGCAATTTCACGGACAAGCGTGATGATTTCAGCCAGCTTTTGTCTGGGGATGTAGCTGAACACCTCAGCACGAATCGATTCGTCCGGTGTTTCTTCTTTCAGCAGGTACGAACATGCGCTGGCGAGCGCCAATGCAGATTTATCCAGATCCTTCAGCGAGCGGAGCCGTTTTTTCTGCCCAATCTTTCTGGCGTCACGGATGATAACGGCCAGCATGGCGTCCAGAACGTCCAGTGCATCATCCAGCGCCAGCGTTTCCCATGCAAGGACAAAGGCAACCAGAACCGCTATCCTTTTCTGCGGTGACATCCTGGCAATATTGAACACCGAAGTCATACCAGCATAACGTGCGAGATTTTTCAGGCGCACAGCCGGGAGTGTACTCAGGTTGTCAGCATGCAGGCCAAAATCGTTCAGAGTTTTCCAGCGTTCAATTGCTTCATTAAACGCCGGACCACTGATGGTCACAGGGCCTTTTTTCAGTGATTCCAGTAAAGACAGGCGGCTGCAATCAGTTGGCCCCAGCAGCATCTCCAGCTGTGAACGCTGTTCGGCTGACGGTATCAGTGCCAGTTTGTTCCACAGGCGCAACGTCGCCTTTTCCCTTACCTCTGAAATCAACCGGGTCAGCGTAGTGGCTCCGGGGAGAATAATACGATGTTGCATAAGCCACCCTGTCGCCAGATCGAAAAGCAGGCCAGGACGTTCGTTGCTTATCCAGCTCCGGGTATATAAAAGACGGGTAAGGCGAAATGTCCAGGGCCAGGCAAATTCACGATACTGATAGTGCTGACGTATCAGCGCTGCATGCTCACGGCGGGTATTTTCCCTCTGACCGTATTCTGCAAGAACGGTGATATCACGAATCCCGAGCTGTCTGGCGGTAAAATGCCGGACGCCGGAAGGAATATGATTCATATCGGTGAGGAAGGTGCCCAGAAAACGGACACATCCAATTTGCAGGGCAATGCCCAGACGGTTGTGATCACCTCTGCTTTTTCCGATAAATTCCTTGTCTGCTTCATCAAGGTGAAAATATCGTGCCAGCTGAAGCTCATCCGGTTCACCGGTGAATCTGCCATAGCTTTCAGTCTGCTCAGTGGTCAGAAAGTCAACGGGCATATCGGTCTCCCTGCCTGACGGGCATTTAGTAACACTTTTGCAACCGTCCGAAATGTTATAACTTTATAGACGTCTTAAATTAATAGTTAAGATGTGTCCATTAAATCGATAAATGTCATATAATAGACAAATAATGAATGAAATGTACACAAATCGATTTAGGAGACATTTTTGCCATGAGAACCTTTGGTTATGCTCGCGTCTCCACCAGTCAGCAATCTCTTGATTCGCAAGTAAAAGCGCTTAAAGCTGAGGGAGTAAAAACAAATCGTATTTTTACGGATAAAGTGACTGGCACTAAGATGGATCGCGAAGGGCTCCAGATGCTTCGGCTAAAAATTGAGGAAGGCGACGTCATCCTAATAAAAAAGCTAGACCGCCTTGGCCGAGATACGTCAGATATGATTCAACTTATCAAAGAGTTTGATGAAATGGGTGTCGCTATACGCTTTCTGGATGATGGGATCAGCACAGAAGGGACAATGGGTAAGATGATAGTCACTATCCTGTCCGCTGTAGCTCAAGCAGAACGACAACGGATACTGGAACGTACTAACGAAGGACGCTTAGAAGCTAAGAGTAGAGGCGTTAAATTTGGGAGAAAACCTAGTGTGGATAAACAAAAGGTCTTAGCTCTTAGGGAACAAGGGATTGGGGCTACAGATATATCGAGAATATTAAACATTGCCCGCTCCTCGGTTTACAAAGTGCTCCAAATGAGCCAAAAAAGGTATCTTGAATAATGAATATCCAAATTGATGTTGTTCGAATTTGTGGATTCAGAGGTGTCTCCAATGTGGAGGTTATTTTGCCTCGGGTAACTGTATTGTTTGGCCAAAATAACGCAGGGAAAACATCGATAATAAAAGCCCTGCAACTTTCATTAGGGGATTATTCTCGGTATTTATCTGATGAGGATTTTCATATTGGCGATGATGAAAAGAGACAAGATAACATTACAATTGACTTGCGTTTTATTGCATTAGATCGCGGCATTAGAACCGCTGAGTTTTCAGAATCATGGCAACAAGAATTTGGTGATTCGATACAAGCAGAGGCTGATGGGAAACAATTTGTAGCAATACGAACAACTGCAAAGCCTGATAGAGTTAAAGGTGGATATAACGTCGAACGATTTTATTTAGATGTTTGGCCGAATGCCGAAAATTGGCAAGATTCTCGCATTAACAGTAAAAATAAGATGGGAAGGAGACTCGAGTCCATACCTTTTATTTCTATAGATGCACAGCGAGATATCCATAATGAGTTGAAAGAAAAATCTTCGTTTGTTGGTAGAGTTCTATCAAGTATTGAATACGGTGATGATGATGTAGCAGAATTGGAAAAAATGGTTGCCGAAATCAACAAGGAAGCGATTAATAAAAGCGAACCTCTTAAACGTTTAAAAATTCATCTTGATACTCTAAATCAATCATTTGAAGGGTCTGGACAAACTGAACTGACACCATTTCCAAAAAAAATAAGAGATCTTTCAAAACGATTCAGCGTGCATTTTGGAGAGTCTGATAAAAGCTCATTCTCTATGGAATACCATGGTATGGGAACACGCAGTTGGGCGTCTATATTAGCAGTGAAAGCATTTACAGAGTTGATGGCGACAAACCATGAGAAAGAAGCTGAACCATTCTTTCCAATATTAGCGGCGGAAGAACCTGAGGCACATTTACATCCGAATGCGCAAAGAACACTTTTCCAACAATTACAAGATAGTCCTGGCCAAGTTATCATTAGTACACACTCCCCATATTTAGTGGGGATGTCAGAACTTGAAAACTTACGTGGGTTGATTAGAACATCAAATGCTATCAATGCTACGCAATTAATTAGTGGATTAGATCCAGAAGATATAAATATTCTTCAGCGAGAAATTATGCGATTCAGAGGCGAGCTATTGTTCTCAAAAGCGCTAATATTATTCGAAGGTGTTACTGAAGAACAAATAATACCTTCAATGTTTTCAGCCTTTTTTAGAAAATCTGCATTTTCTCTTGGAGTAAATTGTATAAGTGTTTCTGGGAAAAACTACCCGCCATTTATAAAAATGGCATTGAGTTTTGGCATTCCTGTGTGCATTGTCAGTGATAACGATGGAAATACTAAAACGGAAATTGAATCTCAATTAAGGAAGATTGAAAGAAACACATCATTAATTCTGTCTGAAAAAAATTTACATGTTTCCTATTTGTCACCTAAAAATGATATTGAGGCTGAGTTAATTCATGTTGTGGGGATGCGTCAAGAAATTATCGAGGCTCTGATTAATACGGAGACAAGGGGGGGAAGTAATGCTGCCTATAATGAAGCTAAAACTAGAGAAATCGAGGCGCTTAGTGATGATGAGCTTCTAAAGAGAATGCGTTCCTCCAAGGCATCTTACGCTGGTTTTCTAGCTGATGTCATATTAAGAAATCCAAACAATAAAACAGTGGAACAATTAATACCTCAGGCTGTTATTGATACTTTTACTCAGCTAAAAGGGTGGGGATAATGATGTTGAACTTATCATCAAGTCAAGCTCAAATAGTGCACGCACCATTTAATAAAGCGATTCAAGTGCTTGCTTCAGCCGGTTCTGGTAAAACACGAGTTTTAACTGAACGAGTTCGCTATATATTGCAGAATACAAAAAAAGATGGAGTGATAGCGCTTACTTTCACAAACAAAGCTGCGGAAGAAATGTCTGTTCGCCTAGAGGACTGTATTGAAGCGGAAGATAGGGCTTGGATAGCAACAATTCATTCTGTGGCTCAGCGTATTCTTGAGAAGTATGGGCATACAGTAGGATTACCTGCAGAGCTTCATATTTATGATCGAGATAAAGATCGAATGGAAGTTTTCCTCCAATCCTTACGTGAAGATGGCGTAAATATTGATGAATATCTGAATATTTCTGATTCTAAGGAGCTAAAAAGTCGAGAAAAAAATCTTCAAAATTATATGGATATATTTTCAAGGATCAAGCGTGAGCTATTTACAGAATCAGATGTAACAGAAAAATATCCAAACAGTAATATTTGGAAGGTCTTTCAAGACTATCAATCATCTTTAGTCAATAGTGGTGGGATAGATTATGATGACATATTAGTTTATGCTCACAAAATTTTATTAACACATAACTGGATCGCTCAAATTTATCGTTCTCAGTACAAACATGTTTGTATCGATGAAGCTCAAGACTTAAATAAAGCCCAGTATGAGTTTATTAAGGCATTGTGCGGAGATGTCATCCACAGTGTATTCATGGTGGGAGATCCGAATCAGATGATTTATGGGTTCAATGGTTCTTCAAAAGAGTATCTTTGCACCTATTTCTTGGAGGATTTTACTCCATTTCAGTTTGAATTAAGAGAAAACTATCGTAGCGCAAAGGCTATTATTAGGGCTGCGAATAAATTAAAGCCGAACTCTCAAGCGGAACTTGATTATGCCTTAGAAGGCGGTGTTAAGATAGTTTCTGCTGATACGGAAGAAGCTGAGGCTGAATGGATTACATCTACAGTTAAGCTGCTCTTAGAGTTAAAAACACATCCTGAAATAGAGGGTGACATATCTTTAGATAAAATGGTGGTTATAGCAAGGAATAGATTCGTTTTTAATAAACTAGAAGCTTGTTTAAAACAAAATAATATCCATTTTTCCATGAGAAAAGGAGAGCGTCAACTAGAGCCTACGACAATTTTTGGAAGAATTCTCGATTACTCTATTCGCATAAAGCTAAATCCAAAAGATTGGGTTGATGGTAAAAAGTTGTGCTCGCTATTGGGAGTTATAGCGCCTACGTCATGGTCAAATGGTGTTTTAAATATTTTAGCCAATCAAACTAAAAATCTGGATAGAGAAAACGCTGAATTGTATTCTGAGTTGATGAATTCAATAAATAGCCTAGACGTTGATGAACCTAATATAAGAAAGTTCGTTCGTTTGTTTGAAGAAAAGTTAACTAGTTTAATTAGTCAAGGTACAGCTCCATCTGAAGGGAAGTCTGAAGAGATAAAATTAAGTTTAGATGAATTGAATGAGTTTAGCAGAGCTTGGACCTTATTCAAACGCAAAGGGTTGGGAAATTCTTTAGTCGCTTTTAGAAATGCTTTAGCCCTTGGTCAGTTAACAGAAAACTCATTAGAAAATGGGTTGTTATTGAGTACCGTTCATACTATGAAGGGACTTGAAAAAGACATCGTTTTTTTGATGGGAATGTGTGAGGGTGTTTTCCCTGATTACCGAGCTAACTCATTAAAAGAAATTGATGAAGAACGTAATAATGCCTTTGTGGCAGTAACTCGCGCAAAGCGTTGGCTTTATGTTACGTACCCTAAACAAAGAATGATGCCTTGGAAGGATCTTAAGTTCCAACAGAAATCTCGCTTTGTCAGAGAAATAGAGTAAAACGCTCATTTCTATTAATTAAAATGGCCCTTAGGGCGGAAAGTTTAACCTCACGGTAAGTTTTCGCTCTGTTGGCCTCCTACTTTCAGAAAAGAATCTTAACGTGAGTTTTCGTTCCACTGAGCGTCAGACCCCTAATATGTCTATTCCAGCATATCTTTGGTTAGTTGATGAAAATGGTTCGCCCATTGTTGGTGGTTCTTTGGTTTCAGGTAGAGTAGGGGCTATTGAATTAAAGTCAGTTAATCATAATGTTTCAATCCCAACGGACGGGAACACAGGCCGACTGACAGGTACAAGAGTTCATGCACCGTTTTCTATGCAAAAAGAATTCGATAAAACTACACCTATTCTGTATAGAGCGTTGTGTAAAGGTCAGGTGCTAAAATCTGCAACAATAAAAATGTATAGTATTTTGGATTCAGGAGTGGAAAAGGAATATTTTAATATAATTTTAGATAACGTTAAAGTGACGGCAATTACACCTAGCTTACATCCTGGAGGTCAAACAGGAACGCACCTCGAAACCCTTCAGTTACGCTACGAATCCATCACATGGAAATGTTGTGACGGCAATATTATCTATAAAGATAGTTGGAACGGTATGGCTATAGCGTAGCTATGTAAAGAGTGTCATAACCCTGGCACTCTGCTGGTTTAATGGTGTTTAAAACCTACCATATGTTCAAGTTAAACCTATATTTTCGTTACCCAACATGCCTCCATCTTAATTAACCCAATGAATGATCAATTAGGATCACTGTAATTCCCGCCATCCTGCTAGGCCTGTCTTTTTACGATGCAGGAAGCCCCACCGAAGCTTGGATCGCAACGTGCCGTTGCGATGCCTGACTAACCGGTTATTGAGCTACTATGCCTTTCTTACTCTCATCTGTTGGATATGAATAATTGAGATTACGGGACCCGTCGGCTCGCCGATGGGGGGTACTGCAGTTTACCTAAGGATACTATAGGTCTTTCCCATAAATAAGTTATCCACATATATACAGGATTGTTTTTTAAAACCTTTTTACTTGCTTTTTAATGCTTTTTAAAGCTTTTTAGACCTTAAGTAAAGCCTTGACTGGTGCGCATCTCAGCCTTGTCAATATGGGAAATACCACAACTTAGAATGGGAAGAACATAAAGTTAGTATGGGTTATAGCTAAAGTACGTATGGGAAATGGCTAAAGTTGGTATGGGAAATAGCTAAAGTTTGTTTTGTGTTTGGTTGTGTATGGGAACTAGCACAAGTTAGTCTTGACCGATAACTAAAACAGGTGCCACTATGGGTACATTGAAAACAACCCATAGGCTTTCATATGAATGAAAATAAAGGGATTATTAAAACAAACCGTCCCGCCATTGCACAATCAAATGAGCTTACCGAAGCGGCCTACTATCTCTCACTACAAGCGAAACGAGTGCTCTGGTTATGCCTTATGGAAACCTATCGCCAAGAAGAACATCAGGGAACGTTTACCGTCCGTGTGGCAGATTATCAGCGCCTGTTTAAAGTAAGCCAGGCAACCGCCAGTACCGACGTTAGAAAAGGAATTGATGCTTTATCTAATAGCTCTGTGACATTTTTCCCGTCAGACGGTGAATATGAAGAACGTAAACGCCCGTGGTTAGCTGAGGCTGGTCTTAAACGTGGCCGGGGTTCGTGGTCAATTGAATTCAATCATAAGGTAATGCCTTATCTCCTTGATCTAAGCAGCCAATTTACGACTTACAATTTGTATGACTGTGGCCGTATTAACAGTGTCCGGGCAATCCGTCTGTATGAAAGTCTGTGTCAGTTTAGGAAGTCAGGTATATGGATCACTACACCGAACTGGCTTGCCGAACGCTATCAATTACCACAATCCCAACGCGATAATTTTGCTGAAATGAAGCGAACGTTCATCAAACCCGCACTAGAAAAAATCAGTAAAGAAACACCACTGTCGGCATCGATGTCAGAGACCGAAGACGGAAAATTAATTTTTACCATCATAACCAAAAATCCGGAGCCTTCTTTTTCTGGCACATAAACTTTAGGTATTCCCCATACATTGATATTCAGCTGTAACTTTAGCTATCTCCCATACAGTGGGTTTGTAATGGTGTAATTTTGGGTCAGCTTGGGAAACTGACAATATTGAACGTTAAACACATTTTTTACACTACAGGAACTCTGTATGACAGAAGAACAACAACGAATTGAGCGAGCTATCGAACTGGCCTGTCGATATGGTGGAACTGATGAAATGCATCATTTGCAATGGGTCTTAGATCAAATGATCCGAGAGCTGGCTGGAGAACGCTACGTTCAGATTGTGACTAATGCAACCACCGGAGAAAATGGCCCTAACACCTATAAATGGGAAGTTGGAATCGCACCATAACAAATAGGCCTAGTGGGAGCGAAGTTGCAAAATGCGACATCTGACTAAATCATTAGCGTCAACGGCTCTAGGAAAATACACTTTCGCGACCCTTGTACAGTTATGGCCGCGGTAGATATAACAGGGAACTTAACTAATATACCTCAAGACTACGGCCCGTAAATATCGACGGTTCCGGCTTATGCTCTCCTTAGAGAATTTTAACAGAAACTTACGTTTTGGGATTGTAAGCCAGATATTTCGTCACCTAACTCGCTGGTATATTTAGGTAACGAAATGCCAGCAATGGGCAGAATTACCTGAGTGCCCAGAAAGATTTAATTTTCTGAGCACTCAGGTAATTTCGCCCCATTGGACCTCAAACCCCGTAACTGACTAGGTTTAACCTGTTAGTTAATCTGTACGGCCACTTTCTTTCATTAATTTCTCATAAAGTTTATCTCTATGCCCAATATTCAAACTAACATTCGTAATTCCAAACCTATCCAAAACTGATTGAAAATATTCAAGAGATAGAGATGCAAAATCATTTTCATCCAAGTTAGAGTAAAGGGGTGGGTCGCGGTCTGGTTCTATTACAAGGAAAAAATAATCTAGAACTCTATCCCAACCTAACAGAATTTCTATCCTACATCCATTTGAAGTTATTCCATGAACATTAGCCCGCCTGCGGCGGGAGCTAAGACTCTGTTAGAGAGTGACTTTATTCAGCCATCGTAGCTCGCTATACTCCCGTGTATGCACATACCTCGACCGGCAAAACTCCTCTTCCAGATTGATGATGGCTGGGGCCAGTTACTCGCTAAACACGGCAGCCTCATCCCCGAATGGACCAAACTGGTCGTCGAGCGGATGCTCGCCTGCGGGACCGGTGCCATGGGCGTTCGCCGCTATTGTTGCGCTTCTGCCCACTGTTCTCACACCAAATACTTCTGCCAAAGTTGTAAAAGCAAAGGCTGCAGCGCCTGTGGCATGAAAGCCACCGAGCAATGGATTGCTGAGCAACAGCACATCCTGCCCGACTGCGAATGGCAACACATCACCTTCACCATGCCCGATAAACTCTGGCCCGCCTTTGCCAGCAACTGGCCCCTACTCAACAAACTCTTCGCCTGCGCTGCCAATACCTTGCTGAAATGGGCTAAAAAACTCGATATCGAAATAGGCTTGTTTGTAGCCCTGCATACCTATGGCCGCCAGCTCAATCAGCATCCGCACATTCATCTGTCCGTCACGCGTGGAGGTTTGTGCCTCAAATACGGCGTCTGGCGGCCGGTTTACTTCAAAAAGAAAATCGTTGAGCGCTATTGGCGTCAGGCCGTCATCACCCTGTTGCGAGAAAGCTATGCCTCGCTCAATTTATCGGCTGCAGGCTATCCACTTATCCGGGACTACCGGGAATGGTGCCAGTTTCTTGAGGTGCAGTTTCAGCGTCGCTGGAAAATCCACTTTGCTAAAAAGACGAAACATGCCCGGCAAAACGTCAACTACCTCGGCCGCTATCTGAAACGGCCACCGATTGCCGCCTCAAAACTGCGTCATTACACCGGCGGAGCCGTTGTTCATCATTACTATGACCATCGGACTCAGCAACACCGCACGCAACGACTCAGCCAGGAAGAGATGCTGTGGCGCTATATCAGCCATATCCCGTCACGTCATTTTAAGATGGTGAGGTATTACGGTTTTCTGGCCAACCGCAAACGGGGTGAGTTATTGCCTAAGGTCTACACCGCCCTGGGGATTGAAATGAAGAAAAAACCGCAGAAACCGGGCTTTGCGTCGCTGATGAAACAATTTACGAATGTGGATCCTTACCAGTGCGTGTTGTGTGGTAATTGGATGGTTTTTAACAGTGCGGAAGCCGGTATCCGTGCAGAAGAGTTATTGGCGCGACGTCGGCAGGCGTTCAAAACAGAGCGATGGTTGCGGCAGGCGGCATAGGGAAGGTCTGCCTGAAATTTGGATTTCGCATCAAAACGGTATTTATTTTAATCAACCGTCGATCTAACAAAGCCCTGACTGTTGAAAGTCATGGCCCTATCCCTCTATTTTGCCTCTGACCTAAGGGAGAAAAAGGGATTCAACTTCCTAACCATGAACAGCGCCTTAATGCGACAGAACCCAAAAAAGAGAGCTCAGTTTATCACCACGGCCTATTTGCAACAGTGGCTGCGACAGAGCCATAATTAACACCTTTCATGTGGCACTTTTCGTGGAAATGTGAATGGAACCCCTATCTCACTTCAGTATCAAAAGACTTTGTAGTGTCTGATTAATTTCTTTGACGCCTAACTTACTGTATATGTTGCGCCGATGCGCGCTGGCCGTTTTATACTTCATCCCCAGCACTTTTGAGATATCTCCATTCGTTAATCCTAACAAGAGGTATTCCAACACTTCATTTTCTCTGCGCGTTAATTGTCTTTTAATTTTTTGTATCAAACCTGACTTATCAAATATCTTTGGCACTTTACGTGAAGTTAATAAATTAATAATTAAATTCTCAATTCGTTCAATAGATGCGGTTTTGCATAAAATCCCATCAGATATTTCAGACAAGCAAATAATATCATCAGTTTTTTCATTTTTACGAAAAAGAACCATAATGTAAGCTAGTGGGCTCGAATCTCTTATCTGACTAATGGTTTTTAAGACAAAAACAGGAGGAATGTTTTCAACATCCAGAATAATAACATCTCGATTATTTAACTGATTATAGATATCTTGATTTTCGACAGCGTAATATGAATCAACCTTAATACGTCTGCCCAGACCTACAATACTTTTTATTCCCTGAACAATAATATTTAACGACAAGTTTGTTAATCCACACTCACTAATCACAATCACTTTCATGATGTTATATGTGTCCTTTCCGGCAATTTAAATTTATTTACAATGCGATTTATTAATTATTCCGGACGTCAATAACGGTGCCTAGGCACCGTTATTGACGAGTACTGATGATGATTAGAAGTTGTATTTAATCCCTAACATGGCACTGGTGTCACTGTAACCTTTGTTTCCAATTTGCTGACCAATATTACCCCATAGATTGACCTGCTTATTGATTTGCCCTTCAACACCGACTTTCAGTTCACCAATATTGGCCGCACCATCTTGCTTAATGCTTACGCCGTTCATCGTCGTACCAAAATCTTTAGTGTTATGAACCCAGTTGACTTCAACAAAAGGTTGGAATACCCGGTCTTTTCCTTTGTCCTGCTCACTGTAACCGTTCATAAAAGCTTTCACACCTAAGCGGGTTTGAATATTGCCATCCCCTTCACCAGAGACTTGAGTACCATTCACTTCTTTATGGTCATCCGCTTTGACGCCCATCCAGGTCACCTGGGCTTTCGGTTGGATAAAGTAAGTGGCATTTTTAGCTGCATTCTCACCGACTTTAAAGGTATAACCGCTCTCTAGAGAAGCTGTCCACCCTTTAGATTTATACTCTTCAGTATTCAACCCCTGTCCATCAACGGTGTTATTGAACCAGCTGTACTGTGCCCAGCTATCTACATACAAACCCGATTTATCGGCTTCGTTAGCATACCAGGTACCATAGACACCCGTGCTGTAGCCATCAACAGAAGCACGGGCACTATAACCTGATAAACTCGCTCCCGTTCTGCTCTTGCTATTCGCATAACCGCCCATCACACCAAGATGGAAACGGTCCTGCCCGTCATGACTCCATTGAGCAATATCGCCGCCCAGTTGCACAACATACCGGTTAGCCTGCGTACTTAACTGGTCCAGCGTATCACGAGAACGATTATGCCCACCGGCGTTACGCAGCCAAAGGCTGGTGACTTTATGTTCCCCGGTTAACGCATCGATATACTGTGTCTCACCCAAACGGTCATGCAGACTCATGGCGAACATATTGTTTGCGGCAGCTAGGTTCGCTGTATAAGCACTGGCTTCTGGACGTTCGACCATTAATGATGGGTCAGTAGGGTCAGTAGGGTCAGTAGGGTCAGTAGGGTCAGTAGGGTCGACTGGAGCCACTGCACTGCTCAAATACCAATTGGTCGCATTCGTTCCCACGCCACGGGCCAGAGAGTAATCATACGCCCCCGCAACAATACGGCCATTTTGCACGAACTGACCATCTGACTGACCGTTCACCTGAATCAGTTCAATACCATTCAGTGTCTGGGCTCCGCTACCTCCGGCGTTGTTCACGCTCACGTAGGTGTTTCCAGCTGTATTGCCATTAATCACCAGTTTATCGGTCGCAGAACTATCATCGCCCAACACGGTATCGAACAGCAACGTCCCACCATTCCCCTCATAATTACCGTTGATGGTCGTCATATCCCCCGCACGGCCATTGGCCATGGTCAAGACTCCAGCATTACTGAAAGTACCGACATTGTTGAAGGTCGTAACCTGTAGGGGGTCAGCAACAGAACCGTTTGCTGCAACGATAGAACCGTTATTGAATACCGCATTGGATGCTATAAGTGCACCTAAATCATTGGTTCCTCCGGCAGTGTTCCAAATTCCATCCACGTTATTGCGGAAAATGTTGCCTTCATCGCTCAGTTGAACCGTTCCTAGCAACAAACCATTATTAGTGATGATACCCGAAGCGCCTGTTACCAAGATAGCAAGGTCTGAAGAAAGCCTTGAAACGTTACGCACCGTACCAGCGTTGGTGATATCAACAGGGGCTGTCACCGAAGCCGAGTCAACGAAAATACCGCCAGCATAACCTTGCACCGTACTGCCCCCAAGCACAATCAGTGACGCGGACTCTGTCGAGTTATGAGCCTCAATACCGTAACCTGTCATGCTGGTCACCGTACCTGTGGTGGTAATGGATTGTGCCCCAGAGCCAGAGTTTTCAGCATAAATAGCGCTAGTATAGCCCGTAACATCGGCTGCACGTATCGATTGGTCCGTACCGGCATTATAAGCATGAATGCCTGCCGCTAGAGCCCCTGTCACAGTGCCTGTTGTGGTGATTGACATTGCCCCAGAGCCAGAATTTTCAGCATGAATACCTGTACTACCGCCCAATACATTAACAGTATCTAACGTCAAGCCAGTGCCTAGAGTACCTACATAAAGTCCCACAGAGTCTTTTCCTGTTACGGTGCCGGTGGTGCTAATAGACGTTGCACCTGTGCCATAGTTAAGGGCAATAATACCGGAAGGCTGGCCAGAGACATTAACAGCATCTATCGTAATGTCCGTGCCAGTGGCGTTGACAGCGACAATACCTTCGATTACTGCACCAGTCACGGAACCCGTAGCGGTAATAGATATTGAACCAGTTCCATAGTTTTCAGCATAAATACCGTAAGTATTACCCGAGACATCGGCTGTATCTATTGTCAGATCTGTGCCGAGAGTACTTCCAAAAATACCAAGCCCTTGACTCCCTGTCACAGTACCTGTGGTGGTGATGGACAGTATCGCCCCTGAGGCAATGTTAACGGCATAAATACCATCGACATTTCCTGTAATCGTAGCGCCATTATTATCGGTGAAGACAAGTTCATTATCAGCGGCTAAGGAAAATGCGTTGCCGCTGTTAGTCGAGATGCCAAACCCAGGTAACGTCATAACTGATAATGAGTTTCCCGTCAAAATCTGCTCAATATCATTTGCAGTGTCTTCTACGCCAGAACAAGTATAATTACCCAGAGCCCCTGAGCAAGAGCCCGCATAAGCATTTCCCATCATTCCACAGAGAATGAGGGTCCCCAGAAGATGTCGGCGTGTCATAAAACCGAAATGGTGGGAACTATTTTTTGAGGTTGTCAT